>JAQXAY010000272.1 GCA_029252685.1 Saprospiraceae bacterium
AAATAAGGTTTCAACAACATAAATAAAATAGATAGACATATATTATTACTGTTATTTATGTATATTTAAAGAAGGTTTCAACAATTAATTATGAAAACACCTTCTACCTTTTTATTTGATCTTGTAATTAGTCTTTCTAAGACCCAAAAGCGCTACATAAAAGTTCAGGCTGGATCTAAAGGGAAAGATTATATCGAATTGATGGATGCCTTACTATCCCAGAAAGTATACGACGAGGAACAATTAATACAAGATCACAAAGGTGCTAAATTTCTTAAACACCTTGCAGTAAACAAACAGTATCTATACGAGTTATTACTAAAATCCTTAGCCCAGTACGGTCAGAAAAGCATAGAAGAAAAAGTCTATCAAAAAATAACATCTGCAAATGTTTTGATAGAGAAAGGTCTATTTGATGCAAGTATTAAAGAGCTTAAGAAAGGGCAAACTATGGCAGTCAAATATGAACTGTTTGAGATGCAACTCTTAATTTTCAATATTGAAAGAAAACTAATTGCTATCCAACAAATTAAAGCCAAAAACGACTATTATATCCAGGAGAGATTCACTGCAGAAACTAATATTCTCGAGCAGTTAAAAAACATCTCGGAATATTGGCACCTGACTCAAAAAATCACGCAGTTTCAATTGAAGTTTCAAAAAATACAAACTAAAGAACAGAAAGCGAACCTAGAAACTATCATCAAATCCCCACTGCTTCAATCCATATCCCTTGCCAGTAATTTCAAAAGTAAAATTTACTTTTACCAGGCTAACGCCACCTATCAATTCATCTTGGGAAATACAGAAAAAGCCTATAATTTCAACAAGGAATTTCTCAACCTGCTAGAAGATAGTCCCAGCTTCTTGAAGCTATATTCTGAACGATACCTGAGTACGCTAAACAACATGTTAATCGACAGTTTGATTATAGGAAACTTTGACAAGCTAGATGAAGGATTGAAACGACTTATTCAAACTACCAAACGCAAGGAATTCAGTGCCATCAAAAATATCGAAGCCAGAGTTTTTAGGCAACGTTACTTGTTACTTCTCAACTGGTGTATAGGCCAAAAAGCGTTTAAAAAAGGTCTAGAATGGATTCCCGAAATCGAAGCAGGTCTTTCACTCCACGGCACAAAAATTGAAAGACACCATAGGATAACCTTCTATTATTTGAATGCTTATCTACTGTTCATTAATAAAGACTATTCCCAGGCACTCACATGGAGTAGCAAAATACTGGATGACTCGAAAGAAGATATTGTAAAAGAAATATTCTATTTCAATAGGGTTCTAAACTTATTGATCCACTTTGAAATCGGCAATTACCATTTAGTGGAATCTCTACTTCAATCTATACCAAAATATTTGAAAGCCCGAAGAAGTATCTATTCCACTGAAAAAGCCTTATTCCGATTCATGGGAAAATCAATTAAAAACATAGATAAAGCAGTCCAAAACAAGCTCAACAAGAACTTCCAAAAAGAAATCCAAATACTTTTTGAAGACCCCAAAGAAAAAAGGGTATTCAACTACCTGGACTTTAGGCTGTGGACATCATAGTTAATACCTTCGACGACTACTTACATCTAATATCTTTCTGGAGCTATTTTCCAGGAAAACGTCTTACCTCAGCATCAGCTTGATTATAGATAGACTGTAATTCGTTTTCCACATTTACAGCTTCCTCCGATTGATCAAGCCCCTGAAGCGCGGTGTATGTACCTTCAAGTGACTTAGCTCTCCTAGGCATACGCGCTAAAGCTTTTTCAAACTGCACCAGCGCATCTTCATAACGCTCTTCCCCCAGCAGCCACTCACCATATTGTTCGAATGAAGGTTTCGTAATACTTGGAGGCCCTGTCGGAAAGTCAGTATTCTCCTCTAAATCAACAGCTTTCTGCATTTTTGCCTCAAATAAGTCTTGATTATCGCCCAATAGTGCCTCTAATCCTTGCATTTGACACAAGACCACCTGAGCAATCTTAATGGCATTGTCAGTTGGTGCATATCTGCTATTTCCTGCAGCACACATAGCAATTCCAGAATCTTGAACATTCAAAGAGTCCATATATATTTTTGAAGAAAGCCAATCGATCTCTTCACCAACTGCAGTAGCATCAGCCTTCTGAAAAGCCATCTGAGCCCTCAAAAAACTAAGGGCTGATTTTGAAATTATACTCAAATCTTTGATATCGACATCCACATCTACCGGTGTTTGCGCGTCAAGTCCACCACTTTCTGCCAACTGACAACTTTGCATACCAAGTAGATATGTCCTAGCCCCTTTGGTAGGATCTTTAGGAACGTGTGTCAACATCTCATTCAATAGGACCTCTGCATCTGTAAATCTTCCTTGCTGCAGCAATCCGTAATGCCACCAAGCCAAAGAATGATATCCTCTCGCACCATCTGATAATTCTAATTGCTCCATACGCTTTACGCTGGCGTCATAGGATCTTTCATTGGAGTCCACCACCCCATCCCATTGACCGAGTGCCAGATAGATATGTGATGGCATATGCAAGGCATGAGAGGCATCTGCAGCTACTTTTGCATAAGCATCTGCAGCTTCTACAGCATCTGCAGCAGATACAGGACCATCCAAAGCATGAATCTTATAATGCAAAGCACCTGGATGTAAGGGATTCACCGCTATTATTTGATCAGAAATAGATGCAGCCAAGCGAAGATCATCGCTTCCATCTCCATAGTTCTCCGTTGCCCAAATCAATGAAAGTGCATAGAACGCCGCTATTTCCTGATGACTTGGATATTCCTTATGCAAGGATGCCAGATGTGTTTTAATCAACATGTTTCTAGTCTCAAAATCACCACTTCCGTACATAATCTCTACTACCTCCCACAAGCCTTTTTTCAATGGATCTTCTACGCTATTCAAACGAGCTTCGCGAGTCTCTCCTAAGCGGGCAAGCACCGCCTTTCCATTATCGGTATTCTGCAATTTCCACAAGGCCTTATAATGACACATGGCCTCTCCCCAAAGCGTCAGTACCTCTGTACTATCCAAGGCAGTAGCTGCTTCAAAAGCAGTCAAGGCATCGTCGTATTCAAAGTTGTGTAAAAGCAGTAAACCTTCATCAAACTTTTCCTGTACCACAGGATTTAGTTCAAAGCCATGCTCCAACTTCCCAAGCACAGCATCAGAAGATGCTTCAGTATCATTTACTTGCTCCTTAGAAGAGCAACTCATTAGGAATATTACGGCTAGGAATAGGTATGTTGTTGACTTCATCGCTTTATTATTTAGGTATGTCATTGAAGTTATTGATTCTTTTCCTATTTAGAAAAAAAAATCATTGATAAAAACCTATTCATTCCGAGTAAAATGTAAGTCCACAATCATCCTTAAAAGCAAAAAAATATGACCTGATGATTATCTCAACAGGTCATATTTCAACTCAAAACACAAATTAAACAATACTGAGGTACTAGTTATTTCCGGTATTCAGGATCATGATTATCCACAATCTCCTTCGCAACAGCATGCAGATCCGTATTAAATCCGGTATCATAATCATGGGTACTCAAATCAACCCCATAAATACTACTCAACCACAGCAAACTTCCTGTCTCTCTTATAATTTGCCCCTGATGACCTTTATCATCCGTGAAAAGAGATGTTTCTATTGGTCCAAAGTAGTCGATGTCATCTGATAATTGTCCGTCCAATTTCATCTGCGCAATATTTTTACTGGACCAACCTGTAGGAATCGTAAAAATGTTGGTGTTGGGGAATTCAATACGCAATTGATCAACCATAGAATCGTGCACAATATTATTTACTGCAAAATCATAAAATTCATGGATCGAGTTGAATTCATTAATCTGTGCCAAAGAATCCCAATAAGCAGGAAAATCAATCTGCGGAATAGCTATAAAAACACTAATGTCCGGATTGCTTTGTAAGGCATAATCGATCCAGGCTCGATGTCCTTCAGTTCGATCCTCCAAATCATGACCCGCAGTCATCCCAAAAATATCAACACCACCCTGATCTAAAGCCGCCTTAATATCTTGATGCTCCTGAGTCGATGAATCATTCCAAAAATTGATAGGCCTACCGTTTTCCCCTCCTCGTGTAATCCTTGTACTCGTATGATCTAAAAAGCCAGCATTGATAGCAAGACTATCCAGGTTTTCGGCATAGGGCTTAAAAAAACTGTTTCCTATAAGTAGCATATTATATCCCTGTGGATCATCCACTACAGGATCATCAATAACCATACAATCGTCCTGACTACAGGAAGCAAACAACAACATAGAGCCTACTAATGCTATAACAAATTCTTTCATCGTATTCGTTTTATTTTAGTAGACTGAAGTTCCTATGTTTGGTTTAATCTCCTTTTAAAATTCATCAAAATTAAATTATTAGCATAGCCTTTTCGGCCAATGCACAAAAGAAAACATGTATCAAACATCACCTCCCGCAGAGTAGGAAAATCTTTACTGACTTTACTCCTTGAAAAAGCTATTGAATTAAAACAAAACTTAAGTCCACATTCCCAAACACTTATTTTTGAATCATACTCAAAAATGTCCCCTCATTTTCCTAAATTAGAATCACATCCAAAATTATATCTATGCGTATTTTCAAGTTAATACCCTTCGTGCTTTTAATGCTATCCATACAACTTGTTGGACAGTCAAACATAGAAGCCATAAAACAGGCATCCCAAGGACTACAACTCCGTGAAATAGGCCCTGCCAGTATGGGTGGTAGAATAGCTGATATTGCAGTCAACCCTCATAATAAAAGTGAATGGTATATCGCTGTAGGTTCAGGAGGTGTATGGAAAACGGTCAATGCAGGAATCACCTGGGAACCGATATTTGATGATCAGCCCTCCTACTCCATCGGAACAGTAAGCATCGATCCAAATAACACAAATGTAGTTTGGGTAGGAACAGGAGAAAATGTGAGTGGACGACATGTCGGATGGGGAGATGGCGTTTACAAGAGTATGGACAGTGGAAAATCCTGGCAGAACATGGGTCTAAAAGGCTCTGACCACATAGGCAAAGTACTTATCGACCCAAGAAATTCAGATGTGATTTTCGTAGCAGC
>JAQXAY010000280.1 GCA_029252685.1 Saprospiraceae bacterium
CATCCATAAAACTCCATCAGAATCAAACCCTAAATCGAAGATGTCAGATATATTTTCTGACCTAAAGTCCTCTTTCTCAACAAACACCCCATCAACTTCCTTATAGAGAACTCCATCCAGAGTGGAGCACCAAACATCCCCCTTGGTATCTTCAGCAAAGGATAAAAAACGCAAAGGGTCAGGTGCTGAACATGCTTGCTTTTCAAGTATCGTAGTGCCAGGTTTTAAACGATAAATAGCATCTAAAGCAGCAAAATAAAGATGCCCATTTGTAGAAAAAAACGTGGTACTCAATGGGTCAAAAGAATCCTTATCATACTCTATAAATGTATAATCTAAAGAGCGAATAATTTGCAGCCCCGCTCCCAGGCATCCAAGCCATATCTGATCATCAACAACAGTAGAGCAAGTAACTCTATTAGCTGTTATATCCTTATTGGAATAATAGCGACAGAACGTTTTATTATCGAAAGAAAAGATACCTGAATCTTTGGTAATGAACCATATCCCATTTTTAGTTAGCTGAAAATCTAAAAGTTCACCCTCCACATCCAGATTAGTTTCATACAAAACACCACTCACAAAATTCTTAAGCCTCTTTGTCTTTTTATCGTAGATATAAAAACCATTCTGGAAATCACCAATAATCAATGGTTTCATTGACTTTTCGTTGAAATACATCCTATAAATCTTATCCCCTTCTATATAATCTACTCCACCACCAGAATAGGTCAGCCATAATTTGTCATCCTTATCCAAATACAACGATTGAATACCATTACTCCTCAAGCCAGAATCAACATCATATTTCTTAATAGTGCCATCTAAAACACACCACAAACCATCATCTCTTGTAGCAATCCATAATGTATCTCCTTGTGTAGTAGTTGATCGTATAGATTGCTTATCAATTACATCTTCAAAATACCAGTTCTTGAAGAAAATTCCATCAAAATTACTGATCCCATATTTTGATAAGACCCAAACACCGATGCCATCCGCCCGCTCCTGAAGTGAAATTATATCATCACTTACGAGTCCCTCATCTTTTGTAAAAGCATTGAATGTATGCCCATCAAATTGAACAAGGCCAACTAGATCTAAGTGCATCCAAATATTTCGAGCTTCATCAGTGACTAAACCATACACAAAATTATCAGGAAGGCCCTGAAATTTATTGATAGATTGGATTCCTTTGCGACTTTCTGGCATTGAAATAATCCCTTTAAACTTATACTCCTGCCCTTCTTTAGCAATCACATTTTGGGAAAAAGAAGCTACTTCTTTAAATTCCTTCGCATAAAAAGGTAACGCCTCAATTCTTGGGGGGTATTGACTTAAATCCTCCGAATGTATAATCTGACAGTCAGAAAGCTCAAGGTCTTTATAGTATCCAAAAGACTCACTTTGAGCAAGAAGGTTGTGTGAAAGAATAAAAAACGAGCATGCCAATACAAGTATTTGTGTGTAAGTTTTCATATGACTTTTTAAGTCTGTATCAATAATATTATATACAGATTTTTAATATAATGCATTAAATACATATTTTTAAAAAAAACGGCAAGTGAGTACATTATGTACACACTTGCCATTTATTATCAAAAATGATTTTATGTTAAAAATCACCTTATGTATAAGCATACTCAAAATAGAGGTATCGCCTTTACTTCTTTTTAGATTTTGACCAAGAGTCTTTGAGAGTACAGGTTCTATTAAATATAAGATTACCTTCAGCACTCGTTGTATCTAAAGCAAAATAACCTTTGCGCATAAATTGAAATACCGTACCTGGTGTCGCATCCAACAAGCTAGGTTCGACATAAGCATTTTCAATTTCACTTACAGATTCTTTATTAAAAAATTCTAAAAAGTCCTTATCCTCATGGGAGGCTGGTTGTGGATCATTAAACAATCGATCATATTGATTGACCTTAGCCTTTACGGCATGCTCAATACTGACCCAGTGTAAGGTCCCTTTTGCTTTTATTCCTGATTCATCTTGTCCTGACTTCGTATTATCAAAGTATGTGCAATGAATCTCTGTAATATTTCCAGCTTCGTCTTTAATTGCTTTTTGACATTCAACGATATAAGCATTCTTCAGACGAACACAACGACCAGGAGCCATCCTAAAGAATTTCTTGGGTGCATCCTCCATAAAATCCTCCCGTTCGATATATAATTCTCTAGAAAATGGAATCTGTCTGCTACCCATGGATTCGTCCTCTGGATTATTAATAGCATCTAAGTGTTCTACTGCTCCCTCTTCGTAATTAGTTATTACAAGTTTCACAGGATCCAAAACTCCCATTACTCTTGCAGCACTTGCATTTAATGATGTTCGAACACAAGATTCAAGCAGAGAAAACTCTATAAGATTCTCTCTTTTTGCAACACCTACCTTATCGCAGAATATACGAATTGCATCTGCTGGATACCCTCTCCTTCTCATACCTGATAAGGTCGGCATACGTGGGTCGTCCCATCCACTGACATAATTCTGCTCTACAAGTTTCAATAGTTTACGCTTGGATGTTATCATGTATTCAACATTCATCCTTGCGAACTCTATTTGTCTTGAAGGGAAGATCTCTAGATTTTCTATAAACCAATCATAAAGTGGTCTATGATGTCTAAATTCAAGCGAACAAAGCGAATGCGTTATCTCTTCTATTGAATCAGATTGTCCATGGGCAAAGTCATACATAGGATAAATAATCCACTTATCCGCAGTACGATGATGATGGTCTCTCTTAATCCTATAAATTACAGGATCACGCATATGCATATTAGGTGAAGTCATATCCACTTTTGCACGAAGAACCTTAGCGCCATCTACAAATTCACCATCCCGCATACCTTGAAACAAACGCAGATTTTCTTCTACACTTCTCTCTCTGTAAGGACTTTCAACACCAGGCTTAGTAGGCACACCTTTCATCTCTGCAATCTCCTCCGCGGAAGAATCATCAACATAGGCAATTCCTTTTTCAATAAGCTTAACAGCAAAAGCATATAGATTATCAAAGTAATCCGAAGCATAAAGCTCATTCTCCCACTCATAACCCAACCACTTTATATCGCGTTTGATGCTATCTACATATGAGGTGTCTTCCGTAGTTGGATTGGTATCATCAAACCTTAGATTTGTCTTACCACCGTATTTCTTTGCTGTTTCGAAATTGATACAGATTGCCTTGGCATGACCTATATGAAGGTATCCATTAGGCTCTGGTGGAAAGCGCGTGTGAATACGCCCTTCATGCTTTCCATTCTCAATATCTTCTGCTACTATTTGCTCTATAAAATTAAGAGACTCTTTCTTTGATTCTGACATATCTTATTTATTGAAGGCTATTACATTCTATCTGGCATCTCTATCCCAATCAGATCCATACCATTTTTTAAAACGATCCCTACTAATTTACTCAACTGTAATCTAAACACCTTAGCATCCTCAGCTTCCTTAAATATTTGAAGATCATGCCAGAATTTACTAAACAACTTAGCAAGTGTATAGCAATAATTAGCAACCACTGAAGGATCTAATTCCTCTGCAGCCTGCTTTATTAAACCAGGATACTGGTAAAGCGTAAGAACCAACTCGCGCTCTACAGGTTCTAATCCTGCATAAGCACTTAGACCTGAAAGATCCAAGCCTTCTTGATCAGCACGTTTAAGAATACCTTTTATGCGGACATAAGAATACTGGATGTAAGGACCTGTCTGCCCTTGAAGATCTAATGATTCCTTTGGATCAAAGGTCATCCATTTTTTGGGCTGAACCTTTATTATATGGTATTTCAAAGCTGCAACGCCTATTCTTCTTACTATTTCATTCAACTCCTCTTCTGGCAAAGTCAAAAGCTCGCCTCTTTCTTTTATATTCTCGAAAGCTTCTGATACAACCGTATTTACTAAATCATCTGCATCAACAACCGTTCCTTCTCGAGATTTCATACGCCCCTCTGGTAATTCAACCATACCATAAGATAGATGATGTAAACCATTCGCAAATGGCTCTCCCATGCGCTTAAGGATCTCAAACAGTACTTTGAAATGATAATTCTGTTCATCCGCTACAGTATAGACCATTCGATCCATTTTAAAATCCTCATAGCGCAGAATTGCAGTTCCTATATCTTGTGTCATATACACAGAGGTACCATCAGAACGAAGTACAAGCTTATGATCTAGTTTTGCCGCTTCAAGGTCAATCCATACAGATCCATCATCCTTTTTATAGAAAATATCTTTGGATAAGCCATCTTCAATCTTATCCTTACCAAGCAGGTAGGTATCCGATTCAAAATATAGCTTATCAAAAGAAACACCTAGTTTCTTATATGTCTCTTCAAATCCATCATACACCCAAGCATTCATCTGCTTCCAAAGATCACGCGTTGCCTGATCATTTGACTCCCAATCCAACAACATAGTTTTTGCAGCTTTACCTAAGGCACTATGTATATTGAAATAGTCATTTTTATAAGCTTTGAAGAATTCTACCTCATTCATTGCTTGCTTCTTCCTAATTGTATAAGCCTCAAGCGCAGATGAAGTTTCTTGCCATATCTTATATTCAGCTTGGAATTTCTTCTCAAACTCAACATACCATTTTCCAACAAAGTGATCACCCTTTATTCCTGAAGATGCTGGTGTGGCCCCATCAGCGTAGAGTTTCCAAGCTATCATACTTTTACAAATAGCGATTCCTCTATCATTGATAATCTGCACATTTGATGTATCATAACCTGCAGCTTTTAGAATCTTGGAAGATGCCCATCCCAACAGGATATTACGAATATGACCCAAATGCAGAGGCTTATTCGTATTTGGAGAAGAAAATTCCACCAAAACCTTTTTTCCATTAGATTCCGACACCCCAAAAGATTCATCCGAATGATGCTCATAAAGATAATCTAGCCAAAGTTTATCACTAAGACTAAGGTTAAGAAAGCCCTTTAATACATTAAACCCTGTAATTACATCTACATTTTCAGTTAAATAAGCACCAAGGTCTTGTCCAACCATTTCAGGAGACTTTCGAGCTGACTTAACAAAAGGAAAAGTAACGACGGTATAATCACCCTCAAACTCTTTACGTGTTAAGTTAATATTTAACTGAGCATCCGAAACCTCTATTCCGTAGAGTTCTGAAACTCCTTTTTTGACACACTCGCCAATCAGTGCAATTACATTCATTCTTTATGGTGATTTTATAAAGCCTTTATTAAGCTGCAAATTTAAGAGAATTTACATTAAAAAAATAGTGATAAGCTAGGAGCTTACCACTATTTAGTTGAATAAATCTTTTTATTTCAGTAATCCTTATTTAAATAGGTCACCTGCATTTTCAGGATTTATAACAACTGACTTGATATTCTGCTCTATTGGAGTTGGCATCATTCCTGAAACCTTTACAATAGTGGGCAACAGAATACCCTCAAAATCTTTATAAACTTCATAATCCAAGGTGATAGACCCTTGTTCAGCTGTTTCTACCTTCCTCAACTTTAAACTTGTAGCAATTGAGTAATATTCAGTAATTGAAGCTCCATCCGTTCGCACTAAATCCATACGATATGCATCTTCCTCATTCACTTTCTCAACGCCTGCCAGTTTTACAGAATTGTATTGTTCCGTATTAAAGTAATTTAACTCTGAAAAAGGTGCAGCATCTACCTTTGCGTCTGAAATCTCCATAGGAGTAAGATCTTTAGTCATACCTCGTCCTTCCGAATAACCATCAAAACCATTGACAACCATCTTCATAAAGGTCATTCCGCCCATACTGATCTTCTGAACAGTATTCAAAGACTTACTTTTAACCAAGTAGAACTCCAATTCTCCCATCTCCGTATTTGCAGCCATACTCATTTCTAAAACATCTACCTGTTCCAGCTTTTCTTTTCCTCCTATTGCATTGAGATAATCACTTATTACAGTATTAGCATCAACATTTAAAGGCATCTTAGTATCCTCAATAAGTTTGCCGTATGCATCGTAATAATCGACCTTGCCATTTGAATCAAACTTAGTCAAAGACTCAGCCACATCACTTTTATTACCCACAACAATGACATAACAAGCATCAGTTTTTAAATACTTTTTAGCAGCAACATTCATATCCTCAACTGTAATTGCATTCATAACTTTCAAGTAGTTAGAATAGAAATCAGCATCAAGATCATACTTGATAATATTCAATGCAAATTCAGCAATAGTTCTTGGGTTTTCCAATCCAATAGCAAAATTACCAGTACGGAAATTCTTAACAGTACTCAACTCCTCTTCTGTTAGAGGCTCGTTGATCATCTGATTCATCTCATAGAGCATCTCCGTAATTGAACTATCACTAACCTCGTTACGAACACTAGCAGAGGCTACAAAATTTCCAATTAACTTATTAGGCCTTAATCCACCTCTTGCTCCATAGGTATATGCTTTATCCTCTCTCAAATTCTGGTTCAAACGACTACCAAAGTATCCCCCAAGTACAGTGCTCATAAGTGAACCCGTGATATAATCAGAAGCGTTAAGTGAATAATCCATAGGATAACTAACAGCAACTGTTGACTGAACAGCTCCCGGCTGATCGACAAAAACCACATTTACACCTTCTGGTCGTTCTACGCGCATTGGTTTTAATGTAGGAACTTCTCCCTGCTCCCAATCACCGAAGTATTTCTTAGCAGCAAGCTTTGCATCAGCAAGGTTCATATCACCTACTATTACTAAGTAAGAGATATTTGGCTTAAAAAACATGTCAATATAAGACTTACAATCAGATACTGAAATAGCGTTAATAGACTCCTCTGTTTCTACTGAACCAAATGGGTGATCTGAACCGTAAACTAAAGTTCTTCTCACATTAGACATAATAGCATCAGGGCTATTTTTAGCTTGTGCTATACCCGATAAAGTTGCTTTTTTTATTTTCTCAAACTCAGCTTCAGGGAACACAGGATACATTAGGACATCAGACATGATAGCTAACAACTCATCCGAATTCTTTGACAAAGATGATCCAAACATTCCTGAACCAAAAGTTTGAAAACTAGCTCCGATAAAATCAATAGATTCATCGATTTCTGCTTTATCCATCGTTTCCGTTCCACGTCCCATCAAATCACCGGCAATATTCACATATCCAGCCTTCTCTCCTTCGCTAAAATCTGGAACATCAACAGAAAGTTGAAAAGAAACTCTTGGGAGTTTATTATTTTCAACCAAGACAACTGTCAAACCATTATCTAGTTTAAACACCTCCGAATCACCAATTTCTATACTTGGTGCTGGACCTGGTTTGGGAGCATTTTTTCTAAAATCTTCCTGCGCAAAAACATTTGCACTCACACAAAGGGAAATACCCAATGCTAAAATTATATTCTTAATTCGCATAATTCTTTCGTTTTATGGTCTTTGACCTTTTGGTAAGTAATACAGTACAACACGATTCTCAAAGTCTAAATACTTTCTCGCTACACGCTGAATATCTTCACGCGTAACAGATCTGTACTTCTCGATTTCCGAATTTATAAGATCTGTATCACCGAAATACATGTGATAATTTGCCAAAGATTCTGCGATACCTGCAGTAGAGGCATTAGCCGACAATATCTGGTTTTCAATCTGATTCTGAAGCTTTTGGAATTCCTTTTCAGAAATAAGCTGCTCCTTTACCTTTGCAACCTCTTCATCGTACAAACGCTCCAGATCTGCTGGGTCTACACCCATATTAGCAATACCATAATTGATTAGTACACCATCATCCTCCATTGCTAAAGGGAAGGCACCAGCAAAAACTGCCATCTGTTCCTGATCTACTGCCCTTTTAGACAACCTAGAACTATTTCCTACTGCTAAGAGCGTAGATAACATTTCAACTGCATAAGCATCTGCCGTTCCCTGTGAAGGAATTCTATATGCCTGAATAACTGCAGGCAATTGAATATTGTCATACACAGTATCCCTTGTCTCACCTTGCATAGGTGGCTCTACTATTGATGGTCTATAAACCGTTTTTACACCAGCAGGAATAGTAGAAAAATATTTATCAATAAGAACTTTAGCAGATTTAATATCCAAATCTCCAGCAATTGAAAGAACCGCATTTTCTGGCACATAAAAATCAGCATAGAATTGTTTGTAATCTTCTTCAACTGCTGCGTCAAGATGCGCCATAGAACCGATTACTGGCCATCTATATGGATGCTCTTTATAAACACGCTTCATTGTTTCCTCCAAAAGAGAACCGTAAGGCTGATTATCAACTCTTAATCGGCGTTCCTCTTTCACAACCTCTCTTTGAGTCTCAACACCTTCAATGTCTACACGTGCTTGAAGCATACGTTCAGACTCAAGCCAAAGACCAGTCTCTAGATGATTTGAAGGGAGTGTCTCATAATAATAGGTTCTGTCATAAAACGTATTCGCATTATTGGAACCTCCAGCATTTTCAATTATTTTAAAAAACTCACCTCTGTCTATATTTTCTGAGCCCTCAAAAAGAAGGTGCTCAAAGAAGTGTGCGAAACCTGTTCTGTCAGGGTTCTCATTTTTCGAACCCACATGGTACATTACAGAAACAGTAACAATCGGAGTAGAATGATCTTCATGAAGGATAACATGGAGTCCATTATCCAAATCATATTCGACAAAATTAATCTTGTTTGCTTGCGCACTTATAGATCCTGCGTAGAGGAAAACAGCAAGTACCAAGGACAACAGCCTTTTAATCTGCATAGAATGGTTATTTTTATTTTGAAAGTAAATCGTCTCAAAAATAACCAAAGACTCTAGTAATAGTAGGAAAGGAATGTAAAATTATACCAAAAAAGAAAAGCTATTGACGAACAATACCTTTTATCATACTACTTTATCTGCACAAGACGAGGATGCAAAGGCATCTGGCTTGGCTTTGAAAACAAAACCCATACCCAAAATATAGCCCATTGCCTCTTTAAGTGCTTTGTTTGAAGCAAAATAAGGGTCTGTATTTATGTCAGCATGAATCTCTAACTCTACATCATGTCTATCAAAGACATCACAGAGGCTGTAGGCAACCTCTACCGACCTAGATACTTCAAGGATCATCCTCCTCTTTAGGGACATATCATTTTTCTCCATGCGGTAATTATTGATATACATGAAGCCACCTTTTTTTTCTCTCAAGAAAACAATGACACAGGCAAATTCAACAATACTACCCTTTACCTGAGAGTCTGTCCCAATACAAACCTTGAGTTTATGCCCATCAGCAATTTCTTTGATAATAGTCTCTTCTACCTTAGTTTTTATGGTATCTATAGGATCACCATTTAAGCGCCTCCATTTCATAAGTGTTAACTTTTAGATAAATAGTTACACTAACAAAACTTAGACCTAAGCCCATGAGTTCCAATTGAATATTATCAAATTATAATTTGACAATCAGATTATAGTCAAAACTGCTATTCAGGTTCTTCAAAAAAGGAAAATATGGTCTTACCATAATGCCTTTCTTCTTGATATTTAGGATGGTCTTTATAAGAATGGTTAGGATTGTGCTCCATGACTAAAAGCCCACCAGGCTTTAATCGACCGGAGCTTAATATAGATTCCGGGAGAGTATCAATGGTTGGCAGCGGATAAGGAGGACCTGCAAATATATAATCGTACTGCTGTATATCCCTTGCTATAAACTTATATACGTCTGATCGTACAATTCTAATATTGGACTCAATGTCCAATTCTTTTGAAATCTTTTTTACAAATGAAACAGCAGGATAGAATTTATCTACGTAGGTCACATCTTCACAACCTCTTGATATAAATTCATAGGAATGATTCCCAGTACCTCCAAAAAGGTCTAAGACTTTCCAATTTGAAAAATCATATCGATTGATTAAAATATTAAAAAGACCTTCTTTTGAATAGTCCGTTGTTGGTCTAGTCGGCCACTTGTCCGCTGGTGGGTAAAACTTCCTTCCTTTAAATTCTCCTCCTATTATTCGCATATCTGATCACTTTTTAAGCAGCGCAAAGATATCATTAAAATAGTGGATTTCGTTATCAGACAATGGGATATTGTAATTTTCATTGAGGGTATAAATACTCAACTCATAGATGTATCGATGCAACAATTTAAAGATTTCTGATTCCTGATTGATATTCCCCGATAATTTCACATGCAATGACTTTGGGTCAAGCTTTAGTGATGAGCAAACTTTCAATACATAGTAAAGAACATCTGCTGAAGAATGAAATTCAAACCTGTTTAGAAATTTTAGCTGACGATTCTCTACATATTGGACAAACAAGTTCTTCTCATCAAAATTTATCAAGAAAACATAGGGCTCTTCAGACTGCAAGGAGGAATTAACGAGACCTCCAAAATTTGGAACAAGTTTTCCGAGCTCATAATACTGCTCAATGAATTCAATAGTTGCAGCATCCTTCAAATATAATATCCTTGTTGTTTGATCAACAAGAAGATCATCACCAATTTCTTTCCCACTTAGATCTGATAGTTCCTTAAAATAAGAAGCCCTATTTGCTGAATTATAAAGCCTATCAGGAATCATATTAAATCCATGGACATCAAGACCTAAGCATTCTATTTCAGAAAACTTAGATAAAACATCATCTGTAGAATACAGTTTATTGAATGTTTCCTCAAAATGCTCCTGATAAAGCACATTCTTAAAATAAACAAGTTCTTCTTCTTTTAAGTCAAGTATAAAAAAAGACAAGCTACTCCTTCTCAATAGAAGAAATAGCTTGAATTCATTTATATTTTCAAAAGTCAAATTACTTTTGTAGTATTCTAATTTTACTCCCAATTTCCTGATAAATTTGGTGTCCCCATGTCACCGAATTTTAAGTAAGCCGAAGGATCATATCGGTCATCGTAGTTGGTATACTTTTGTTTACCATACTCTGAACCCATAAATACCTTTGTTTGAACTCGAGTTTCGGTAACCCAGACTTCAATTGATTCATATTCAACTAACTCCGCTGCCATTTCAAAAGTTTCATCATTCTCAGCAAAAGGTACACTTTGAAGATCTGTAAAGAAGGATTCCAACATAGATACATCATTATTTGTAAACACAACAGCCATTGAATCAGCTGCACGCATGTAAGATGTATCTGAATAGAATGTGCTATTCGTCGGATCATCTGGATCTCCAAAGATCTGAATAAGCATAAACGAATCATTTAAAATAACTTGAGATAAGGTATCAAAACTTGGCGCAAAACCGCCAGTTATCCCTCTGTAGGCCTGCTGAGCAGTTCTAATGTTTTTAAGACTAGCGATGACTGCCTCTTCTCTTTTTGACTTTTCTTTCTTGAATGCAATTGGCTCCTGGATTGTTTTATAAAGGCCATAACCCATAAAACACGCTAAAAGCAACATAGCTACGGTAAGTATCTTCTTTATCATTTCCCTTATTGTTTTACTGCAATATTACTAAATATTAGAAAATTGCCACAATTAATTAAGTGCTTAAAACAATAATACGAAAATTAATTTAGGAACAATATAGATTTTATTTATATCATTTCTTCTCTCCTACTGAAAGCGTTCCTGTAAAGCAGGCGCCTTCTTCCATCATCATCCTTGAAGATGAAATATTTCCAACGATTTTAGCTTTTGAACCCAAAAAAACATCACCCTCAACCTTAAGATCGCCCTCGATTTCACCGTGGATAACCATATGATTTGCTCTAATGTTTCCTTTTATAAAACCGTCAACTCCAACAACAACTCTTTTCTGCACAACCAGCTCTCCTTCAATAGATCCATCCAACCTTAGATCAGTTTCACAGTTAAAATCTCCGTGCAATTTAGTACCTGCGGTAACCACACATGTAGACTCCCCCAAAACCCAATTATCTAGTGAATCTTGCATCCCAGCTCTTCCACTCATTTCCTTTGTCTGTGCCATAGGTCTGTGTTAAAGTTATTTTTAAAAATACAATATAATAAACATTCGAGCAAATCATATG
>JAQXAY010000281.1 GCA_029252685.1 Saprospiraceae bacterium
TTATTTAGAAAGAAAAACATCCCCTTCGTAGAACTCTATCCTACCATCTATCATTTCGACTCGGGCATAATAAACAAATACTGCTGGATCTAATTCTTCTCCTCTCAGTGTTCCATCCCAACCATGAACCGGATCATTCGGCTGGAAATTGAATTGTTCAAAAACCTTCTCACCCCACCGATCAAATACCTCAAAAGATTGAATCTCTTTAATATTTCTCAAATTAGCATAAATCATAAAGATTTCATTTTCTCCATCTGTATTTGGAGAGAAAATATTCGGAATAAATAGATCCGCTGATTTATCTACAAGAACATTTACAAAGGTTCTTTCTATACAGCCATTTGTGGTTTCAACTGCCAACTCATATATCGTAGGATCTTGAATTGACACGACTGGATTTAGACAATTTATACAACTCAAACCTTGAGGCGGGAACCAAGATATTGACTCAATATTGTCCAAGCTGAAATTTATATTAGCAGAAATTTGTGCTTGCTCACCTTCTAAATATTCGATTGTTGAGATCAAATCAATATTTAAAACCGGTGGATCAACAATATCCGCAATCTCGACCTCTGTCTCACAACCATTTACATCTTGAACTAAAACTTCGTAGGTTCCAGGATACAAAAAGGCATAAGATATATCATAATTGAAGTTCTCTCCATTATCTATTGAATATAAATAAGGTGGTGTTCCTCCTTCAACATTTGTAATATTTAGAGTACCAAATGAACCTGCACATGGAGGGTCAGTTACTTCTACTGCTAAGCTTTCTGGAATATCTTCTGTGATTTGAACAAGATCAGCACTTTCACATCCATTCAATAAATTCAATACAGTCAAAGTATAAACTCCTTCTTGATCAATAGCTGGACTTAAAGTACTAGCTCCATCTAATATGTTCCCATCTGCTGTAGTCCAAGTAAATTGTAAATTAGAGGTAGATGCCTGCACAACTCCATTCAAAGAACTAAATTCTTCAAAACAAGGCAGTAAGAAATCATCCCCTGCATTCACTGACGGATACTCATAATTATCAAGCACATCCATAGTATCAATACTCACACACCCATTTATAGTATCTTCTACAAGAAGTATATATTGACCAGCTATGTTTACGATTGGGTTAAGTGCATCTATACCAGAAACAAAATTACCATTAAATGTTGCCCAGTTGAAAACATATTGAGGCTGCATAGTTGTTACGCTTGCATCAACAACAACTTCTTCTGTATCACAATCGAGTACATCAGGAACAAGTGATGCAATCAATGGAAATTCTTGATTCTCCTCGATAAATGTATTAGAAGTATCTCGACATTCGTTTAATAAATCAGTTACGATCATCGTATATAAACCTCCAGAACTAACCAAAGGATTTTCTTGATCTGAACCAGTAACAATATCACCTGTTTCTGTCAACCATAAAATATCCGTCATTCCACTATTTGTACTTGCCGAACCAATAATATTTATGGTTAAAAATTCACAAGTTATAACTCCACCAGAACCTGCATCTGCGAGAGGAAGTATAATATCCTGATAAACAGGGACATCCTCTATTGTACTACATCCATTTATAAGGTTTGTCAACTCAAGGGTGTAAAGACCGGGACTACTCACACTCGGATTACTGATACTTGAAGCAGAAGTGATTGTACCATTCTGTGTAGACCAATCATAACTGACAGAGGTGTTTACATCTGAAACAACCCCAATCTCTGTATCTAAGACCCCACATGTAAGTGTATCTGACTGTATACCAACTAAGATTGGTGTTATGGTATCTCTAGCTATTGAAACTAAATCAGAACTGGTACATCCATTTATTGTATTTGTAACAGTTAATTCATACTGGCCCTCAACGTCAACGGTTGGAGACAGTGTATTCGAATTAGTGATTTGATATCCATCTAAGCTAATCCATTCGTATTCAAAATTAGCGCCTGTACTTGATCCTAAACCATCTAAGTCTAAACTGTAGGAGTAACAATCTAGAGTGTCCAATATACCAGCCTCTGCATCTGGATTAACAATATCTTGAGCGACTAATATCTCAGCCGTATTTGAACATTCATTAAATGCATTGAAGACAGTTATCAGATAGGTACCTGGTTCGTCTATGACAGGATTCAGCACATCTGATGCACCAACTATAGACCCGTCATTTGTAGACCATGAATACTCATATACAGATCCGGTTGAAGAACCAGATGCATCGAGCTCTTGCTCCAAAAGGACACAATTTAGTATTTGAGCAGCCCCAGCATCTGCATCTGGAATTGTAATATCTTGAATAACCTCAGTATTTACAGATGTAGAGCAGCCATTGTACAAATCCAAAACCTCAAAGGTGTATACACCAGGTATATCAGCTGATATTGTTGGAGTATTATTCGAAGATGTGATATTTCCATTACTCGTAGTCCATGAGTACACGTATGTATTCAAAGAATCTATACCAGCATCACCAAATACATCAATTTCTAAAGTACCACAAGTCAGTGTGTCTGGTCCTGCTATGGCTAAAGGTGGCTCAATAAGATTTTGAGTAACCTCAATATCTATATCAGAGCTACAATTATTATCTAAATTCTCTACAATTAGAGTATAATTACCCGGTTCATCTACCACCGGAAGTAAGCCATCACTTCCCGAAATTATATTTCCATCAAGCGTTGTCCACAAGTAAATATAATTTGACCCGGTTGAACTTGAAGTTCCATCTATTTGAAGCGATAAAGTATCACAACTCAGGAATGTACTAACAGCTGCCTCTGCATCTGGGAATAGTACATTTTGAGCGACAATGATATCTATAGAATCTGCACAACCATTGACATCGTTTTGAACATTCAAGGTATATACAGATGCTCCACTTACAATTGGATTTAGAGTAAAAATATTATTATCTAAAGAACCATTTAAATCTGTTGACCAATTAAAACTATAGGAATCGCCCTGCGTATCAACAGTTGCATCCAATGTAATATCTGGTTCACTGCAGGTTATAGTATCTGGAATTTCGGCATTCAATTGTGGAAAATCAAGATCCTCAACAACAGACGTACTTGCCAATGTTTGACAACCATTTATACTATTTGTTATTGAAAAATCAAACGTTCCCTGAGTCGATACATCTATAAATAAGTTTGTTTGCCCGAGATCAAATACGCCTCCATCAGGACTTATCCAACTCGCCAAATAGCCTGTATCTACTGAAGTTATGACTGCTTCTATAGGCACTATTCCATCGTAACAATTGATGACACCTGGATTAACTAAACTAACTACAGGGTGAATAGTATCTGGCTCAATAGTAAGCACCGAATTTGTTATACAATTATTTACTGTATCTGTTAGGATTAATTCATAAGACCCCGGACTATTAATTGTAGGGGTCAACGTACTTTCTCCAGACTCAATCTCACCGTCTACTGTTTGCCATTCAAACAATATACTTCCTCCCTGGGATGAAGCAGTTGCATCTATTGTAAGCGTATTAGTAACACAATCCAGTGTATCCAAAGCCGACATATCAATAACCGGTACATTATCATCTTTTGTTACTAAGATCGAATCAATTGCATCACAACCATTAATTGTATCTATAACATATAGGAAATACATATCGGGCTGTATAGCCACAGCATTCAGAGTACCTTGTCCTGTTGAAATAGAACCAGTTCCAAAGAATTGCCATTCATATATAAAGTTTTGCACATTACCAGTTGCTGTTCCATTTAATGGTATAGACAGGTCCGTACAATTAATCTCTCCACCTGGGTCAGTTCCAATAACAGGAACATCAAAGTCTTCCTCTACTATTGCTGGGTCTGTATCTTCACATCCATTTACTGTATCCGTTACTGTTAGTAAGAAGTCCCCACCCACAGCAATTTCTACAGAGTTACTAGTATTTGAGCCAACAATTGTTCCATTAGAAGTAGTCCATTCATAAATAATATTAGGCCCTGCACTAGAATTCGATCCATCCAAAATCAAGGTTGGCGACCAACAGCCCAATAAGGCATCCGGACCAGCAAGTGCTTCTGGGTCTATTTGGTTTATAGTAATTTGAATCGAGGCAGTATCTCTACATTGGTTATCTGTATCTGTAATAATCATGGTATAAATTCCATCCTCATCCACTACTGGCTCTAATGTGCCGTCTCCTGATACAATGTTCCCTTCAGAATCCGACCAATCATAATTAAAATTGGTCCCGTTTGATGAGCTAGTTGCATCAATAGTATATTGTGGGTCATAACAAGTCAATTCTCCAGGAGGACCTAGATCTGCTACTGGATAGTTGTAATCTTCAATAACCGGTATAGTTAACGATGACTCACATCCGTTTACATTGTTTGTTACAGCTAATTCATAAAAACCTTCTATATCGACAGTAGGAGAAAGTGTATTTGTTCCTTCTACAAAGTTTCCATTAGGGGTTGACCATTGAAATACAAAGTTGCTTGCATCTGAAACAGTTGCAATGATTTCCACCAATGAATCTACACAATTGATACTTCCAGGATCTGGAATATTTATCGTTGGATCAACGAGGAAATCAAATACATCTACATCAACCTCAGTTGCACAATTATTTACAGAATTGAGAACTGTTAAAGTGTATTCTCCAGCTGATCCAACAACAGGGAATAAGGTAGTTTCATCTGACAGAATGGTACCGTTATTTGTTGTCCAAAGGTAGCTGTAAGTTGGTCCCGCGCTTGAGCCAGTTCCATCTAGTGTAACAGTTGGTGTTACACAATCAATAAGATCTGTCGCTGCTCCATCAGCCTCTGGAAACACTGATATGTCAACTACAACAACAGTGAAGGTCTCTGTACATTCACTCTCTGTATTTATTACGGTCAAAAGGTAGGTTCCATCCTCATCAACAATCGGAGAGTCAGTTGTTCCTCCTGAGACAATATTTCCACCAATTGTTGTCCATAAATAATCAATTTCACTACCCTGCGAAGATGCACTTCCATCCAATTGGATGATAGGATCGTAACAATCTATTGCTGCAGGAGGAGCAATTGCTGCCACAGGTTGATCGAAAAATGCATTTACCAGTGTAGATGAATTTGAACTACAACCATTGGATATATCAGTCACTTCTATGAAATACGTACCACCAGCATCAACAGTTGGAGTAAGCGTATTCGCTCCATTTACAATATTTCCATTATTAGTAGTCCATTGAATAAACATATTGGACCCGCCCGAAGACCCTGTACCATCGAGATCAACTGTCGGGTTGTTACAGTTTATTTCCAAAATTGGACCTCCGTCCGCTGAAGGAGCATTTATATCTTCTGTAATTGTTACTTGGTCCGTCTCTGTACAACCATTAACCGTGTTAGTAACTGTAATTGTGTAAGTGCCGGCTTCGTCAACGATCGGTGTTAACGAATTTTCACCACTAACTATATTTCCGCCTGAAGTAGTCCAAGAATACGTGTAATCAGGTCCCACATCAGAGTTTGTACCCAACAAAACCACCTCGGTGATTGCACAGGTTAGTTCAGCTCCTGGTCCTGCATCGGCGACAGGAGGTGTTGTATCTTCAGAAATGGTTACACTAACCATATCTTCACAGCCGTTTACTACATTGGTCACAATTAAGGTGTAGGTTCCACCTGAACTGACTACAGGATCAAGTGTAGTGTCTCCACTATCAATAGTACCATCACTAGTTGTCCACAAGTATGTAAAATCGGAGCCTGTACTTGAACCTGATCCAGAAATATCAACCGTTGTGTTGATACAATCAATTATTCCTGACGCGGCAGCAATAGCCGTTGGATCAACAAGATCTTCATTAATCGTTACAACTGCATCATCTGTACAACCATTTGAATCTGTGACTGTAACTGTATATGTTCCACTTATATTTGTTGTGATTGTAGCTCCTGTGTCTCCGTTACTCCAATTGTATGAATAGGTAGCCGTACCCCCAGACACAGACACAGTAGCACTACCATTAGCATTATTACAATCAATTGGCGTCGGAGGCGCTATCGTAGCCTCTAAAAGTGGAGGCTCATCAATAGTTATAGACGTTTCATCTTCACATCCGTTG
Organism: Saprospiraceae bacterium; assembly: GCA_029252685.1. Taxonomy (GTDB): domain Bacteria; phylum Bacteroidota; class Bacteroidia; order Chitinophagales; family Saprospiraceae; genus AM-2324. The sequence continues at coordinate 6,101 of JAQXAY010000281.1, forward strand.
TCATCCACTACGGTTACATCATAAGTACCTGCACTTAGATCAGTTAAAACATTTCCTGAAAGGCCTGGATCAGACCAAGTATAGGTATAAGGAGTGATTCCACCAGTACCATTTACAGTAATACTACCATTGGCATCTCCATTACAAAGTAGATCTGATTCTATGACATCGATAGATACATTTGATGTTGCTACATCTGCAGATCCATTTACGTTTCCATCACAACCACTTTCCTCCACATCCAACAAAGTGTAGGTACCAGGATCAGAAACTGTAATAACATAAGGATTATCACTAGTTGTTATTGTTACAGGGGTCGAACCATCTGTGTAAGTAAATGTCCATGGACCCGTACCTACGAAAGTGACAGTAATGTCAACTGTTGCTCCACTTCCTGGACAAATAACGCCTGAACCTGCTATGGTAGCATCTGGTGGAGGCAATGAATCATCTGCAATTGTAACATCTGCCTCCTCTGTACATCCTGCAGAATCTGTTACTGTTACCGTGTAGGTCCCAGCAGTTGTAGTATTCAGTGTACTACCTGTATCACCATTACTCCAATCGAATGTATAAGAAGGCGTACCTCCAGTAGCAGAAACATCCACTGTTCCTGTAGTATTTATACAGTCTATAGGTGTAGGAGTCCCCATATTGACTGATATAGCTGGAGGTTCAGATAATGTAATAGTCGTTTCACCTTCACATCCGTTATCATCGACAACCGTCACTGTGTACGTTCCAGAAGGTAGATCTGTTAGAACATCCCCGGATAAGGTAGGATCAGACCAATTATAGTTATACGGAGCTGTACCCCCCGCACCTGTTACGGTAATGGTTCCACTGTTATCTGCATTACATAGTGGGTCCGTTGAGGTATCAGATACAGTAACAGTAGTCGTGGTGACATCTGAAGATCCACTAGTTGTTCCTGGACATCCACTCGACTCTACATCAACTAAGGTATACGTTCCTTCAGCATCTACTGTAAACACATATGGATTTACACTTGTGGTAATAGTTACAGGAGTCGTGCCGTCAGTGTAAGTAAAAGTCCAAGGAGCAGTTCCCGTAAAGTTTACTGTTAAATCAACAGTTGATCCCCCTTCTGCACAGAGTGTTCCAGAGCCTGAAAGTGTTGCATCTGGTGGAGGGATTTGATTAATATCAATTGTATCTATAATTTGATTGTTACAATCATCTGTGATAGTAACAAAAACTGAACTTCCATTTGGTGTAACAGTTTCAGAAGAGCCTGTACCACCCGTACTCCAAACGTATGTATAAGGGTCTAATCCCCCCGTTGGACTTGCTGTCAAAGTAACATCTCCAGTTCCACAAATATCCTCATCGGGAATATCCGAAACCAAAGGTGTAACCTCATCTATTATAAATTCTACTGTCGACTCAGAACAATTACAAGGATTTTCAAGTTCCAAAATAATAGTTTCCTGCCCCTCTGTAACTCCATCATCTACAACAGTAATAGGCAATTGAACACAATCAATACCTGCTGGAATGGTCACAGATGTAGGTAGTGGAGTATAATCAGCTCCTGGCGTTGCTGTACTCGTATTTGAAACAGTATACTCAACAAGCGCATCCATAGAATTATCTGTACCAGGTTCCCTACAGAATTCAAAATAAAAACCATCACAGGACTCATAACCAATATTCGTATTTGTAGTTGGATTGACAGCCTCCCCACCTACAGGAACACCCGCAGAAAAACTATTAGCTTCAAGGAATACAGCTGAATCCCATGCAGAATCTACAGCATCACCTATTGCTAATTTTATGTGATAGGTTTGACAAGGTTGTACAATCGCAAATGCTTCAAGGACAACAGTAAATGCATCATACTCAACTTCATTTATAGCAGGTGCTGATCCTAAGGGATGGGCCCCACCACAATTACCTCCTGTATTTACATTACCTGGAATTGTATTAGACACATAAAATGCTTGATTAACCGTGTGATTAACGTTATTTATAGATACAAACTGCCCATTTGGTAAGGTAGCTATATTTATTGCCCCTCCAGTAAAAGGTCCATTTATGCCAGGTCCACTTAGGAAAAAGCCAAAAACATCATTGAAGTTTGAATTCGTGTAATCACAATACTCCTCCGATGCAAAAACATAGTTAAACCTCAATGTATCTGTAGTAGGCTCAAAGTCGAACTCTAGCACTGCAGCATCATTAATTCCTGTTCCTGCAAGAGCGACTAAATCTGGATCGCTACCTCCATTTGAAGGTGAACTATCCCCCGTTTGAGTATTTGGACCTATAGCAGTTGTAATATTTCCTGTAGCTAGAATGATTCCATCATCCAAACCAATATTTGTATCTCCACTCCCGAAGGTTCCTCTTGAACCTGAATCTGAACTAAAAGTAACTCCAGATACATCAAAACATCCGCCTCCTATAAATACATCTTCTACTAAAGATTGAGGAGATGGGCTAGAGTCAACCGTTAAAACAGCCATTTTACTTTCGGCTTGCACCGTTTCTGCTCCAAGTGGGCTAATACTAAAGTAAAACTCAGTCAAATCATATGAGTCAAAAACAAATTCTAGCTACAGGAAATAT
>JAQXAY010000049.1 GCA_029252685.1 Saprospiraceae bacterium
AACTCGTTCCAGCTCAAGGTTAATGCTGATTCGTGACTTGCAATATGCTCGGCATTCATCAAACCTGCTTCCATACCTTTGTACTCCAAACCATTATGCTCTAGGGTAAACTGCATACCAGAAATCGTCGCATCAGACTGTAAGTTCACGCGTACCTCATCCCCTGCTGATACTTGCTTATCCATGGTTCTTAGCTCAAAGCTATTCCCATTTCTTGCCTCTGCAGGACTCATGAAGTTTGCCTGTGCTGATCCGTTTACATCACCAATCTTGATACCTGTGAAGTCCACATTCAGTAGCTCCTGATCCAGGTTGTTGATATTTACTACCTCTGGGAAGTCCCATGGGCTTGTTGGATCCGTAAAGATATGCGACTTGTCTACGAATCTCCACGATGTATTATTCGGGAAGGCATCCGTGATCTGTAGGATCACCATTCTGATCGCCACAACATCCAATGTGGTTACTGTATTTGAGTTGTTCGCATCCGCTGCAATCATTTTCAATGGATCATTCAATGGATTCATTCCTAAGATGTGCTGCGTAATCAATACGATATCAAAGGTCGTCACACCATTACTTGCGTCCGAATCTAAGCTTGGTACTACTGAATAATCAGCACCTGTTTCCAGATCAAAGTTATAAGTTCCTGTTGCATCTGTAGTCTGAGAGAACAAGCCTCCGTTGATATCTACTGTTGCATCTTCTATACCTTCATCTTCCTGAGTTGCTAGTGCACCTGCTACAGTCAATGACCCAGGACCACATACATTCATATTGTCCTGTACTTCCATCGTTACTGTCACGAAGTCCTGATTACCGGCTTCATCTGTCACCCAGATCTCTAGCGTATTGTCACCTATGTCATCACAGGTAAACTTTACATCCGTATCTGTTACGTCTGGTGAGAAGCTTAATACTACATCTGAACAATTATCAAATGAACCGATATCATAATCGTTTACATTGATTACTTGTGTCATACCGGTCTGCATGATTTCTGTAACTATATGATCCGTCACATACGGTGTAGGATCCTTAGCATCCACTACTGTGATTGTGATCACATCGTAGCTATAGTTTCCACAACCATCACTTACCGTATACGTTGCTGTATAGGTTCCTGGTCCTGCCTCACCTGCTGGTAAGTCTGAACTTGTTTCTATCGTTATATCTTCTGAACAGTCTGTTACATCCGGTGTCGGTAGCGTTACCGCTACATCACAATCCGCTTCGGTAATCTCTACCGTGAAGTCCTCCACATCGAAGATCGGTGCTTCATTATCGGTCACCTTGATCACCTGAGTTGCTGTTACTGCTGCCTCTTCTGGATAAGTACACCAGTTTATTGCGGACCACGCACGTACAATTTTGTAACATGCATCTGGTACAACATCATACTGGGTATCTGTATGCGATACTGCTATCATCTCACAGTCATCTCCACTTACTGTTGGCTGACCGAAGTCTGGCAGTTCTCCATCTACACAAGTTGCATCCAAATCTCCAGGGAAACTGATACTCCAATCCGATACATGATAGATCGTAATGGTTTGTGAGCCGGATACCGGTCCATTACCTGATGGATCGTTCACCGTCCAACTACGTGTAATAGAACCCTCTCCACACTGGTCCACTCCATACGTATAGGAGTAATCTAAAATCGCTTCACAGTTATCGCCAAATGTTGCTACGCCAAACAAATCGTCTAGGATCGCGCCATTTCCATTATCTAACTCCGCTGCTACATCTGAATAGTAGGTCTCGCAAGACATATCTGTACCTGCTGGTACCGCTAAGTATGGTGCAATCTTATCTTCTACCAGTACTTCTACCATACATGTATTCGTATTGCCATTACAATCATGCACGCGTAAAATCACCTGTATTGTTTGATCTGCATCCGCACAATCAAAGGATACACTTGCTCCAAATGCAGCACCATCCATTCGTCGAACATCAAAGCCTTCCAAACAACAGTTATCATGGGAGCCATCATCAAAGGTTTCTGCAAATACTTCTGCTATCCCATCTGATTGTAGGGCTACCTGTGTGATTTCATCACATACTGGTGTTGGTGTAACATCATCAGATACACTTATTGTTACTACTATTGATGAATAATTACCACAACCGTCCGTTGCTGTAATTGTTAGGTCATGATCTCCTAATTCTAAGCCAGGGGCTGGGATATAGCCACCCGTTATTGCTCCCGAACCATCATAGGTATATTCTAACTCCCCTACTGAACCTGCAAATGCAGATACAGAGGCTACGCCTGAACAGTCATCTGTTACTCCTGCTAGGGATACCCATCCTGTGCTTGCACACTGGTCAGAATCTGTTCCCATTTCCATATCAGAGGCATCAACTGTTGGGCCTGTTTTATCTGTCAACTCGATAATCTGTACATGAGTAATAACCTCATTCGTACACATATCAAGTATTGTCCATGTTCTTGTAATTTTTGATGTTGTGCCACAAGATGGCAGTACAACATCTGCGTATGCATAATTATACATACAGCCATCTGCCACACCTGTTGGTTCTCCAGTCAAAGCAGGCACCAAATCTTCAAGATCATATTGTGCGCAATCATATTCAGCCGAAGCTGGTAATGTCAATGGTGCTCTTTCAATTGTGATCGTTTGAACACAATTCGTACTTGCTGCATTTCCATTTACATCTATTGCTGTCCACTCTCGTTCTATTGATATACCGCCAGATGTACAGATGTCTCCATCCGTCGTAGTTTGAGCTACTAAAGAGATAGACTCAACACCACAGTTATCATAAAACTGAGGATAGCCTGGGTGGGAGGAATCATCTGCTGATGGTACGGACTCTGAACAATCTATCGTATAGTCTAAAATACTCTCACAGTATGGTGCTAAAGCATCTATCGTTTGTATACTTCCCATACAAGTGTTACCTGTATCTGGGTCTGTTACTACTGCTGTCAACGTTGATCCTATTGTCTCACAACACACCTCATTACCTGCCTGCTCAATGTCTACTATATAGTCATCATAACAACCGTAAGGTCCGCCTTCTAATATCATATCCGCACCAACTATTGAACAACCATCTTCATCAATAGCTATTGTTACTAAGTCATTACATGCTAATGTCTCTGTTGGATTTGCATATTCATTCATTGTGATAGAAAATGAACAAGCCCCAATATTTCCACTGGCGTCTGCAGCTGAAACAGATACAGTCCAAGGGCTATCATGATAATCCAAGTAGGTCTGAGTTTCAGGTCCTGCAGTTTGGGTTTCAGAAGTAACAGCACAATTATCCGATGCTTCGATATTGAATTGGATAATTTGACCACATAAACCTGGATCTAGATTAATAACCAAGTCTTCACAAACAATCGTTGGTGCTATATTATCCTCTACATCAACAATTGAAGAACATTGTCCAATATTTCCAGAACCATCTTCAACAGTTAAAGTAACAGTTTGTGGACCCAAGTCACTACATTCAAATGTAGAATTATCTAAAGAGGAAGCTACAACAGAGCAATTATCTGAGGAACTGTCTAGTATATCTGTAATAGATATTTCTGCTTGACCTAGATCATCCAGACCAACTGAAATATCTAAACAACTTACTACCGGTGCTATAGCATCCAAGACAGTTACATTTGATACACAAATATCTGAGGTACCAGAGTCATCCGATGCTGTTAATTCAACAGTAATAATACCAAGATTATCACATGTAAAAGTAGTTTGAGAAGCAGCGAGAACTAAATTCCCACATTCTGCAGTAGATCCTCCATCTATATCTTCAGCTAAAATAATTGCTGATCCTGCAGCATCAAGATTAACAGATATATCCTGGCAAACAGCCTCTACTACACCTGTTCCCGAACCAATGACTTCAACTTGTGAAATACATTCACTTGAATTGCCATTTATATCAAACACAGTTATAACAACATCAACAACCCCAAGATCTGCACAAGTAAATGTATCCTCGCTGAGCGTTACTGAAGCAACACCACAATTATCTACAGGTCCAAGAATCGGCTCAAAAACTGCATATTCATTAGAAGCTGTCCATTGCTGAGAATTTCTAGCAGGGAATGTCGTTGCAGCTGTACCGTCTATATTTTCAACACCCATCGTATGCAAACCAAATGGATCTGGCTGAGAGGTTGTATGTATTTCTATTCTATTTGTAGATTCAAATAAATGTAACTGTCCTGTATATAAATTTCCGTTAGGAAAATGATCTACATTAAAAAACTCTAATACAAATATTCTATTTGGAGCAGATCCTACTGTTGAATATCGAACAACATTTGTTGTTGGTTGACCTCCATTTCCAGGATCAAGATCCTCCCATGCAAAAGCTATTAAATTATTGATAGCGTTATTTGTTGGCAAGATTCCTCCCGTACAACACCCTGAATTTGTAAGCGATCCAAAGCTTATAAAACCATTGGAGGATACATACAGATCTGAGTATGTGTTTTCGTAAAAATCAAAATTAAAGCCAATATTAACGAGTGGGGATACCTGATCATCAGACAACGTTAAATTAGTACCTGATGCTGATATATCTATAGGTGAAAAAGCCCCAGCACTACCTACCGAGTATTCCTGTGTTGAATATAGGTCCTCTGGAATTATAGTTACAGGACCACCACTTATATCTATCGTAATATTTTCACAATCTAATTCGGGGCCCGAATTGTCCTCAACAGTTAATTGTGCAGAGCAAGTCGCAGATGAATTCTGAAGCGTTGCCGTAACAAGAACCGTCAAAACGGATCCAACATCATCACAATCTACTGAGCTCAGGTCTGATGTCACGTTTCCACACAACACTTCTGTAGGATCTACAAATATTGTAGGATCTACAACCGTAGCCCCTGAAGCGTCCAAATCAATGGTAGCATCAATACAAGCAACAGCAGGAACATCACAAGAACAAGCTGTTCCAATAGAAAAATCCTCAACACCGTCATTTACACTATTCGAACTTCCTTGAGAAGCTCCAACACCTAAACCCCGTTTAGCAAATGCTTCCCATATTACACATGCATTTACTCCACCGTACAATAGCTGATCCGCACTAAGAATAGCATCACGCCCATCTACGAAACCTGGATTACAAGGTTGCAACTTCATCCCTTCCATGATTAATTGTAGTGCTATTGCATTCCCTGAGTTTGGATTATTATATAGATCTTGGTCAAAACCATAAACATCGATTAATCCCCAAGTCATTTCCCATAACATTGATGCCCAGACGAATCCAACACCATGAGGAATTGATAGTGAACCAATATCTCCATATGTATATGCATTTACAGATAAATCTGTTGAATATCTTGCAGGTCTTATACCAGGTCCGTTTGTTGATTGATCCAAAGCAAAGGTACCTATCCCTCTGCCATCTGGACCTGTATCTCCAGCTTCCATGGTTAATATGAGTCCAAAATAATCAGACCAACCTTCACCCATTTGTTCTGTATTGCCTAGACAACCTGCTGTGGAAGGCCCTCCTGTTAATCGGTTTGATATTCCATGTGCATACTCATGAAACACTATACCATTATCAAAATCTCCATCTAGATACGGAGATGCCGTACTCCATAAATACATTTGCATTCTTGGTCTTGATCCTTCAGCAGGAGTAAACATATTTGCATTGTTCAATCCACCGCCATCCATAGCCTCTGCTCTTACATCATCATTTCCTACCCCACCATTTCCATAATTATTAACTTGAAAGTTTCCATTTACCTCTCTGAATCCGAACAAATAAGCAATATCATGTATCACATTATTACCATAAAAAAGATTTGTAACCGATGCATCCTGATTTACTGTTGGAGCTGCAGGGTATGTATAAGGAAAGTTAAAATCTAATGTTGGTCCTCCATCGGGCTCATCGCCGGAAGAAGAACCTGAATTATTTGAATCTTGGTAGGCGTGTACATTGTTACCTCTTGTTATTGTAAATTCTGAGCCAGGTGCTCCATTTGTATCATGCCACCCAAATGGTGAGGCAGATAAGTCCCACGGACTATTTACAATTATATGTGGTCCATGATTTGGACTTTCTGCAGGGATTGCAAATACTTTATAATCATTTGCTGCCATTAAAGCTGAAGGAGAATCGTAAAGCTTTTCAGTTTGAATTGCTCCATGATCGTGTGTACAAGGTTTTGTATCATTATGGTGATTAAAATTACAACTTACCACCAGGTTCTTTTGATCTAATATATCGCCTGATTCTGCATCAACCATGATATCGTAATATGCAGTAGCATCAGCCATATAAACTTCTACACTATAAGCCAATCTAACCTCTGTGTTAGAAACAACTATGTAAACTAATTCAGTGGTTACAGGTTCTAAACTTACAGGAACAGTATTAAAAACTAATTTACCCGTTTGATTACCAGTCCCTAGGACTGGATCTACAACTGGAAATGTCAAATCCAACAGTGTTTCCGCAAATCCCAATGCCTGTCGATGTGTTATTATATCCGTTACAGGACTAATTTTTGATTCGAGTGATGCAACGAAATTCATATTCGTATGTGTTATCATTGCATTTTGGTCGAAGTGTATACTTGTGTATGCCTGTTCTACTCGAATATTATCATATTCTTGCTGTGCATAAACATGATGCAAACCTGTATAAGCATCGTGGTAGTTATTTAGTAATCGTATAAATTCTACATCTGACTTTATCAATCCGAAGGACTCGTAATTGCTCTGGATGAAATTAAGACTTTCGTTTTCTGCTTCTTGCTCGGTGAGTATCACCTGTGCATGAACAGTGTTTATAATGCACAAGCATAGGAAAGTCCACAGTGTTTTGGACAGATAATTTTTCATGGAATGTTATTTATTAATAGCCTAACTTTCAATGCACGGAATAATTAACCCCTTGCACGCACACAAAATATAGTATTGAAACACCTATTCCAATAGCTATAAATTGGTAAAATCCTTTAAATAACATCTATTTTTCCTGAAAAACATCCTAGCGTTCTGCAAGATCAAACTTCTACATATTTCTAACTAGGTATTAGGTTCTTATAATTCCATTTCTGAAGTGCTGCAGAATCAATAAAGTCTATATACCATTTTCCATAATTATCCCAAGTCATTCCATCTTGGAATTTTTCTTCGATATGTATTTTAAACTGCTGCCAATCGCAACCTATAATATCAAACAATGAATTATCTTTTAATAAGTCTCTTCCTTCTTCGTCCATCCGTATGCGTTTCCAAAGATTCTCTTGAATCCGTTGATCCGACATTTTACGCTTGTAATTCCCTCTTCGCCTTTTGTGCGCTAGTCGCTCAACTCCCTTTTTGATCTTTAAAGCCGTCCGTCTAATAAAAGATTGCTGAAGCAAACCATTGTTCTTACTGACTGCTGTGCTACTCAAACCAAACACTACAGATTCTCTCATCGAAAGATCACCCTCACTGACTGCTGTTTGTCCAACAGATGTTTCGTTTACGGCCACATTAGATATAATAGTATTACCAACTGCAGTGTTCTCATTCTCATAAACTCGGGTGTACTGCTTTCTCTTGGTATATGCCGACGCATGCTTCTTTTGCCTGCTACCAGCATGTAAGACTCCGCGCTGACCTAGCGGCTTTATTAATCGTTCTCTTTTCCCCTTATGAATAATCTTGAACTCCATCTTATTCCGTTTTTTATCTATCTACTTCTAATATAGAAAAATCGATTATAAAATGTAGGATTATTTGTTGATGCCTAGTACATATATATAAAGAAAAAATGATGCCCAAACTTGAAATTAAAAACAATTTGTTTTAAATTTACATCAAAACCAAACAAGAATGTTTGAAAGGGCTGTATTACACCTGGATCTAGACTCTTTTTTTGTATCTGTTGAACGATTAAAAAACAGTGAACTATTAGGCAAACCACTAATCATAGGTGGGACTAGTCAACGTGGTGTTGTAGCCTCATGTAGCTATGAAGCTCGGCATTTTGGAGTCCGTTCAGCTATGCCAATGAAAGTGGCACTCCGATTATGCCCAGACGCGATTGTTCTTAAAGGAGATATGGAATCCTATTCTAAGCATTCCAAAATAGTTAGTGAGATCATCAAAGAACAAGCCCCAGTTTTTGAAAAATCTTCTATTGATGAATTCTATCTAGACCTTACAGGTATGGATAAATATATTGGTTGTTGGAAATGGTCCAATGAACTCCGAGAGCAAGTCATAAAAGAATCCGGCTTACCGATATCTTTCGGTCTGGCCAGTAACAAACTCATCTCTAAAATGGGAACGAGTGAAGCTAAGCCCAATGGTTCTAAAATGATTGTACAAGGGGCAGAGCAAGCATTTATCTGGCCCATGTCTGTTAAAAAGATTCCTTCAATAGGTAAAGCCACCTACAAGAAACTCAGTTTTATGGGTGTCCGAAAAATCGAAACCCTGGCAGCGATACCGCAAAACCTATTACAACGGGAGTTTGGAAAAAATGGAATAAGCTTATGGCGTAAGGCCAATGCGATAGACGATAGCCCCGTAGTAGAGTACCACGAACGCAAATCAATATCTACAGAACGAACCTTCTCTTCGGATACTATAGATGTTCGGTTCTTGAAGGACAAACTCACTGAGATGTGCTTCAAACTCGCCTTTGAACTACGTCAAAAACAGAAACTCTGTTCATGTGTAACGATCAAGATTCGCTATACAGATTTCAATACATACACTAAACAATGTACGATACCCTATACATCTAATGATAATCTATTGTTAGAACAAGCACACCGCTTGTTTGAAGAACTATATACGCGCCGTCAACTTGTACGCCTTGTAGGTCTTCGATTTAGCAGTCTTGTTCATGGCAATCAACAGATAAATCTATTCGAGGATAATATAAAAGAAAGTCAATTACTCCAGCAACTCGATCACATACGCAAGCGATTTGGCAATAATGCCATCCAAAGAGGATCTTCAATCACTCCTCCTAAACCCAAAAACGATCAAAACGATCCGCAGTAATCTTTGGACTGCTTACGAACACGAACGAAATGCTTAATTATCACACGTACTATAGCTTGCGCTATGGTGTAATCGCTCCTGCCCAATTGGTAAAGGAAGCTTGCAAAAGAGGGCTTAAAACCCTTGTACTTACAGACATCAATAATGTATCCTGTGCCTTTGAATTTGTACAACGCTGCAAAGAAGCAAACATTAGGCCCATATTAGGTATTGAATTCAGGCAGCAAAATCAGTTGCGCTATATTGGTATTGCTAAAAACATGGAGGGCTTCGAAGAGCTGAATCGTTTACTCTCTGAATATACCCAACATAAAAGAGAACTACCTATAGAAGCTCCACCTTTGAGGAACGCCTTTGTTATATATCCACGATTATGCAAAGACATTCGACGCTTTAAAGACTATGAATTCCTAGGTATACGCCCTGAATACGTTGGTCGAATTTACAAATCACCTGTTGAAGCCTATTTACATAAACTAGTGGCGTGGTGCCCCATGACCTTCCTTGACACAGCTGGGTATGAACAGCACAAAGTACTAAGAGCTATAGACCTAAATACACTTATTACTAAGCTAGAACCAAAGGATATGGCCAAACGCAATGAACTGTTTCACGAGCAGGAGATTATAGCCTATTTCTATCGCCAGTATCCACAACTAATACAGAATAGTCAAAAGATACTCAACGATTGTAGTGCAAATATAAAATACGATCTCCAGCACAACAAGCGAACATTTACCAGTAGCAAAAAAGCGGATATGGAACTCCTCTACAAACTTGCACTAAAAGGCTCTACAAATCGATATGCTGGCAGCACACAAAATAAAGCACAGGAGCGATTAGGTAAAGAGCTCCTAACTATAGATAAGCAAGATTTTGCATCTTACTTCTTAATCACTTGGGATATTATACGCTATGCGCAGAGCATGGGCTATCATCATGTAGGTCGAGGAAGTGGAGCAAATTCTATTGTTGCATTCTGCCTTGGAATCACAGATGTAGACCCACTAGATTTAGACCTCTATTTTGAACGATTTATCAACCCCTACAGAAAGTCTCCTCCAGACTTTGATATCGACTTTTCATGGGATGAACGAGATGATGTAATAGACTATGTTTTCAAACGCTATGGAAGTGAACACTCTGCATTGCTTGCAACGTACAGCACCTTCAAAACGCGTTCTGCTGTTCGTGAAATAGCAAAAGTATATGGATTACCCAAAGCTGAAACCGACCTCATGCTCAACGATCCGACAGCAACAGAAAAACACCATGAGCTATCTACTAAAATATGGACACTTGCCAAATCAATCAACGGATTACCCAATTACCTGTCCATACATGCAGGAGGCATCTTGATAGCCGAAGCACCCATCTTTAAATATACTGCATTGCAACAAATGCCAAAGGGTTTCCCCATAACGCAATTTGATATGCATCATGCTGAAGCTATAGGGTTTCACAAGTATGATGTCCTCAGTCAACGCGGCCTAGGGCATATAAAAGATGCTGTACGATACATTAAGGAAAACAAAGGAATCAGCATCGATGTACATGAAGTGGAACGCATCAAAAAAGACAGAAAGGTAAAAGATTTGCTGCAATCGGGAAGCTGCATAGGTTGTTTTTATATCGAATCTCCAGCTATGCGCAACTTACTTTCAAAATTGCGTTGCGACAACTATGTGCACCTTGTTGCAGCCAGCTCAATCATAAGACCCGGTGTAGCTAAGTCTGGAATGATGCGAGAATACATACAACGCTTCCATCATCCAAATTCTTTCGAATATATACATCCTGTCTTCGAGGAACAACTAGGAGAAACCTTTGGAGTAATGGTTTATCAAGAGGATGTAATGAAAATCGTACATCACTTTGCAGATCTTGATCTCAATGAAAGTGATGTCTTGAGACGAATCATGTCCGGTAAAAAAGATCGGAATGATAACTTTAGCACACTAAAACGTAAATTCTTTGAAAATTGCAAAGCAAAAGGATATACAATAACAATAACAGAGGAAGTATGGAGGCAAGTCGAAAGTTTTAGCGGCTACTCATTCTGTAAAGCGCATTCTGCAAGCTTCGCGGTAGAGAGTTTCCAAAGCTTATACCTAAAAGCCTACTATCCGCTTGAATTCATAGTAGCTGTTATCAATAATTTTGGGGGATTCTATAGCACTGAACTATACTTCCATGAAGCCAAAATGTTAGGAGCAGATATTTACCCCCCGTGTATAAACAAGAGTCGCACACTCAGTCATGTGGAGCATACAGATATCTACGTAGGATTTGCACATCTACAACAGATGGAACAGAAAACAATACACCGAATACTACATCAACGTGGCCTAAGTGGCCCTTTCAAAACTATGCAGGACTTTACAAATCGAGTACAGATCAGTTCAGAACAACTTGATATACTTATACGTATTGGAGCTTTTCGCTTCACTGGTTTAAGTAAATGTGAACTCATGTGGGAAAAGAATGCCGTATTCAATCCTGGTAAAAAGAAAGAAGTAGGTCAAGTCCTCTTTCAAACAGACAACAGCAACATCACCCTACCCAACCTCGAAGAAAGTCCTTTGGACCAGTATTTTGACGAACTCGAACTGCTGGGTTTCTCCATAGAATCACCATTCAAACACTTAAAAAAACAAGCCCTTAACGGAATATATACGAGGCAACTAAACCAATACAAAAACAGACTTATCCGAATTTATGGATACTTTGTTTGCCGAAAACGTGTATCCACAAGTACTAAAAAACAGATGAACTTTGGAACCTGGCTGGACAGAGACGGACAGTTCTTCGACACCGTACACTTTCCCAAAGCACTTGAAAAATTTCCATTTAGAGGGAAAGGCATCTATGAAATTGAAGGCAAGGTTGTGGAAGACTTTACTGTTCAAGCTATTGAAGTAGTCAAAATGAATAAGTTACCACTCCAAGAAGATAAACGCTATTAAAACTATTACATTAATTAACCCAGATTAATTAAAACAACCACAAGGAATGCGTAAGTTTAACATGTATATAAATTGAATCTTAATTATTTCACTAAAAAAGAATTATGAGAAAGATTCTTGGAATTTTATTCCTGATAAGCGTAATGACAAGCAAGCAATATGCGCAGGAAATAAGTCAAACTATTAGAGGTACAGTAGTAGATCAGGAAAGTAAATTTCCGTTGATCGGAGTAACTGTTCAGCTAAGCAGCAGCAATGAATTCATAGGCACGACTACAGATATAGATGGAAAATTTCGCTTAGAAAACGTTCCAGTGGGTAGACAATCCCTAAAAATGACCTATATCGGCTATGAAGACGTGGAACTGAGCGATCTAATTCTAACGTCAGCTAAAGAACTGATCCTTGATATAACAATGTTCGAGGGAGGAGTTGTTTTGTCAGAATTCAAGGTGAAAGCAAGTCAAAGCGGAGATGTACGCAATGAAATGGCAGTAATATCTTCGAGAAGCTTCAATGTCGAAGAAACCAATAGATATGCTGGAAGCCGAGGAGATCCAGGGCGTATGGCATCTAACTTTGCAGGAGTACAGGGTGCTGATGATAGTCGTAACGATATCATCGTTAGAGGTAATTCACCTTCCGGTGTCCTCTGGCGATTAGAAGGTGTAAGCATACCCAACCCCAATCACTTTGCAATACCAGGTACGACAGGAGGATCAGTAACAATCCTAAATAATAAATACCTAGCAAACTCAGACTTTTACACAGGAGCATTCCCAGCGGAATTTG
Source organism: Saprospiraceae bacterium (assembly GCA_029252685.1). Taxonomy (GTDB): domain Bacteria; phylum Bacteroidota; class Bacteroidia; order Chitinophagales; family Saprospiraceae; genus AM-2324. The sequence continues at coordinate 12,794 of JAQXAY010000049.1, forward strand.
CGAATAGTACAGCTGGTGTTTTTGACCTAAGAATGCGCAATGGTAACAATGAAAAACACGAATTCAATGGACAACTTGGATTCTTGGGCACCGAATTAAGTGCTGAAGGTCCTCTATCAAAAAATAAAAAATCCTCCTACCTGGTCAACTACAGGTATTCAAGTCTACAGCTATTTAGTGCACTTAACATAAATGTTGGAACGGATGCTATTCCCAAATATCAGGATGCAGCATTCAGACTAAACTTCCCACAAAAGAATGGAGGGAATCTAGCCTTTTGGGGTATTGGAGGATATAGTAACATAGATATTGTACTGAGTACAGAAAAGGCACCAAATGAAGAAACACTAATCTACGGATCCAACGATAGAGACCAGTATTTTGGCTCCAATATGGCAATAGGAGGTATTAGTTACAATCAACCACTAAACAAAAACACCTTTTTTAAAGCTACACTAGCAGCCAGCCATCAGGAAGTAGATGCAAACCACGACCTGATTGTTCGACGTGTAGAAAATGACCTTTATGTTATTGACTCACTGCCACAAATTCTCGACTACAACTTCACAGAACGCAAAATAGCAGCATATGTCTCTTTGAACAAAAAGCTCAAGAATAAAGGGACTTTAAAGGTGGGACTCAATACAGACTTATACTTCTACAGCTATTTAGACTCCGCAAGAGTCATTCAACCTAGCAATGAATTAGAACCAATCGGCGGATGGCAAGTGCGATGGAATGCCCAAGAACAGGCAGCTATGATACAGCCATACATACAGTACAAAAAGAAGCTAAATCCAGACCTAGTATTTACGGCAGGTATTAATAGCACTATTTTTACACTGAATAAAAATAGTATATCACCTATTGAGCCAAGACTTGGATTAGCATATACATTGAAAAAAGGTAAACTATCATTTGGCTACGGTCTACATTCACAGAACTTACCTGGGTACCTATATTTTTATGGCGACCAAACAGAAAATGGGCAACCTGAGGAATATAACCGAGAACTAGGACTTTCAAAAAGTCACCAGATTGTGCTGGGATATGATATAAATATTGGTAAAGCTATGCGCTTCAAATCAGAGATCTATTACCAGCACTTATTTGATCAAGCTGTGGAGTTAGAAACCTCGTCCTTTTCTCTGATAAACTCTGGATCTGGCTTCTCTAGATTTTTTCCCGAGCCACTACAAAATACGGGTATAGGGAGAAATTATGGCTTAGAGGTAACCTTGGAGCGATTTTTCCAAGCTGGATACTATATATTATTCACTGGCTCTGTTTTCGACTCCAAATACCAGGGGTCTGATCAGGTTTGGAGAAACTCAAGTTTTAATGGTCGATTTGCAACGAATGCAGTATTTGCTAAAGAAATAAAATTCAAGTCAGGATCTACTTTTAACTTTGGTGGAAAAGTAACCTATGCTGGCGGCCGATGGTATGGTCCAGCAGATGAAGAAGCTTCAGCAGAAGCATTGGAAGTAATCTATCAGGATGAACTCAGAAACTCCATTCAGTTTGCACCTTACTTTAGATTAGATGCTAAGCTGACCTATACAATCAATAAGCCAAAGGTTACACATGAGATTGGGATAGACTTCGTAAACCTTACGAATACAAAGAATATTCTTACGCTAACCTATGCACCAGATCATCCAAGTGGTAATCCAATACAAGAAGAATACCAACTTGGGTTTTTACCGATTTTCTACTATAAAATCGATTTTTAATCAAAAAAGGCTTGGTTTTTGAACAAAACCAAGCCTTTTTATCTAAATAATGGCATTATCCTAATCTAAAAGGGATTTTAAATCTGCTGGTGAATAATTGACAGATTTTAGTGTTTTATTGTCTGAACTCCGATAAACCAACCAAAAGTCACCTTTCTGAACAATATAACTTTCGGTACCATCTTTATCCATATAATGTTTCTGCGTAGCAATAGCTTCAGATTCAGAAGAACAGGTTTTACTCATATTGGATCGCTGTACTTCATCGAACAACTTCTTAAAGCCATCACCCATTCCAAATTCAAGAATAGCTCCAGCGAGTACATACTGAATATCGCACAATGCGTCAGCTACTTCTACAAGGTCGTTATCAGCAATAGCATCTTTAAGTTCATTCAGTTCTTCCTGAAGCAAAGAAACTCTAAGAGCTGCTCTTTTCTCAGGAGGCATCTGAGGATCGGATAAAACAGGATGACCGAACGTGTCATGAAATGCTTTTACTTGATTAAGTGCATCTATCTTTTCCATAGCTTGTTTTAAAACAAAAAATTAAAAAAAAATTGAAACTTAAAACAATTTATTTAAGTTTATATTTCTAAAATTACTATTTATGTCTACTTCCCTATTACCACTGATCTACGTCACTCTAGGTTTTGCACTCGGATTCATAATCGCTCTTTTGAAATACAGCAGAAAAACGAATCCTGCAGAACTGAAAAACAATTATGTACCTATTAATCAGTTTGAAGAAAAGCAATTACAATTACAAAAAACTGAAAGCCATAATCGTTCCCTAAATGAAGAATTAATTGAGCTAAATAAAGATAACGCTACCTTACAAGCTAACCTAAACAATCTTCAAGAAAACCTAGAAAAACAAAAGGAGGAAGTAGTCCAGCTTAACAAGCAGGCACAATTGCAATTTAAAGAATTGGCAAACAGTATTTTGGAAGAGAAAAGTGAACACTTTAAACGTACCAATCAAAAGGCGATAGAGGATATCCTTAAGCCTCTAAAGGAAAAAATCGGTGAATTCGAAGAAGGTATAGAACGTAAATTTACACAGGATGCCAAGGATAAAGGTGCACTTGCTCAAGCTATCAACAATCTAAAAGATCTAAACACACAACTCAGTCAGGATGCCTTATCGTTAACTAAAGCCCTTAAGGGTGATTCAAAGGTTCAGGGTGACTGGGGAGAGGTCCAATTGGAGCAGTTGTTAGAGGTGTCAGGCCTACAAAAAGGTATTCACTTCAAGACACAGAATAGCTATAAAGATCAAGAAGGTTTGCTAAAGCGCCCAGATTTTATTGTTGACCTACCTGAAAACAGATGTATAATCATTGACTCTAAAGTATCCTTAACTGCTTATGAAAGATATTGCTCATCTGAAGATACAGGGGAACAGAAGCTACAAATGAAGCAACATATCGATAGCTTAAAAAATCACATCAAGGGACTACATGGAAAAACTTATGAATCTCTGGAGGGCCTAAACACAGTTGATTATGTAATGCTTTATGTACCTATTGAACCTGCATTAAGCTTAGCTATGGCAGAACAGAATGATCTCTATCAGTTTGCATTAGACAGGAATATAATTCTTGTCTCAAATACCACATTATTAGCAACAATGCGCACGGTTTCATTCATCTGGAAAAAGCAAAGTCAAGAGAAAAATGCACTTAGAATAGCGAAGGAAGCAGGACAACTCTATGATAAATTCATCGGTTTTGTGGAGGATCTAAATGAACTCGGAAATCAACTTCAAAAGTCCAATAAAACATTTGAGAAGGCCATGAATAAACTCTCCGATTCTCCTGTTAAAGGAAAAACAATCTTAGGTAAGATTGAAAACTTGAAAGAACTAGGGGCAGAGACTAATAAATCCCTTCCAATAAAGCAAAAAGAAGAGCTTGGCCTTAATTGACCAAGCACTTTTTTAATTTCTTATTGCAGCACGTTGGGCAGACAGCTGCTCCAATACTGCTTTATTTGCAAAAGATTTCTTGAAGCTAAATATATTGCGCTTCCATGCACCTTTGAAGTAAATATATACAACAGCTAATAATGGAAATGATCCTAGAATCGCTAATGCATAAGTCCAAGGCAAAAATATGAAAGATATAATCGCAATTATCAAGAAATATATCTGATAGAACACAATAGATGCGCCAATTTTTACGGAACAGATAAATTCATCTCTTTTCATTAGCTTATGTGCTACTCGCTTAGCCGAATAAACAGGTAAGAAGTTCAGCACATATCCCAAGAAAGCAAAAGGAAGCATTATTAAAAGCAATAAACTAGATAAAGGATTCCATTTTTTATCTCCTGCTACTACAGCATCACTTAACTTAGCATTGTTCAAGGCACTCTTATACTTTTTAACATTAGCAGACAATAAGGCTTTGTCCTCGTCATTAAGTTTATTTACATGTTCTGTAACTTTTATCTCTTTCTGGAGCAAAGACTCTGAGTCATCTTTTATAGGGAGGACAGAGAACTTGTGGCTATTATGCTCCAGTCGGATTAGCTGATCGACCAGTGGCGCATCCGAATCATTTTCAATATGAACAATGTTTTTACGCATTACTTTATAGGCATCATCGCGCATTAAATTGATCGTTTTCACTTGATTATCTTCGTAGGCCTTTATGTAATCGGAAAGTGGAATAGGATCATCAAATTTAACATGAACAATCGATCTAATGCGCGTAGGATCAGAATAGCTCAATGAAACTGGAACAATATTAATATCGTCCTGCTGATAGTTTTTCCAATAGTGCATTGCCATATGAGCAAATCCTTTTTTGAAAGGACGTAATTTCCTACGTTTATCTGTAGAACCTTCTGGCATGATCATAACAGAACCATTCCTATGTAACACCTCTGCTATACGGTCAAAAGTTACATTGTTTTTATCCTTTGCTTTTCTGGAATCTGTTGCTCTAAATATTGGAATACCATTTATGCTATTTAGCATTCTAAGTGCTATACCCTTCTTAAACACGTCCCCACGTATCAAAAAATGAAGATAAGCCTTAGTATGTGCTGCTAAAAGAATAGGATCCACGAAAGAGGTAGGATGGTTCAACAAATACAATGTCTTTTTGCCGAGTGGCATTTTTTGTTCGTTGATGATATAGATCTTCTTGAAATAGATCTTTAGAGCTATTCTTATGAATGGAACGAAATAATTATATAAGTTCATCAATTACATTTTAGGTTCTTGAAAGTACTTTCCAAAGCATCGGTTCTCCCGATAATAGAAAGTCGCGTATCTAAATTTAGGCGCTTAAATTTAAATTTATTCAACTCATCCTTAAATAAATAACGAAATCTCTTAAATAATAAACCCAGATTCATAAATAAAAGCACATATAGGGCTCCATAGGGCACATATAAAGAAGCTATTATCATCAAAACACCAAAATAAAGAATACCTGCTCCCATTGTTGAAGCAAACAAAACGGAAGATACAAAGGTGTCAACTATTTCAATTTTAGTATTTACCCACTTTGCAAAGAAATACGGTGCAGAGACAAAGAGTCCAAAAGGAGCTAGAAGCATATAGGCAATTATAAGTAGCCATTGCATCTTCATCTCTTGTTTAAATGGCATCAGGAATAATGCCGATTTATGCAGTAATTCATCCAGTTTGGTTAATTGCTTTTCCAGAGATACTTTTTCATCAGTATTCATCTTTGAAAGAGATATACAAAGCTCTTTTTGATCTTCCACTCTATTATCAAAACGCTTATCAACTCCCACAGGATTCAAATAAGTATGCGCTTTAAGAACATTTTCCGACAGTGTATCGTCGATAGGGTCTGGAATTTGTATCAAAGTCTTCTTTAGTTCTGTTCCCAATACCTTGGTCAATTGCATGATCCCCCTATTATTATGAGCCTGATAGTCCTCATAATAATCTGCAACACGAATAGGAGCACCAATAGTAAAATGAACTTCAGTACCTAACTGATCTTGATTCGTAAAATTAACCCCAACTGGTATTATTCTCAATCCACAATTAGGTCTCTTGTCTAGAGTGCCAAAAGCGATCCTTGCAGTCCCTTTCTTCATCTTGCCCATTCTACGAACAGGAGTTATATGTCCTTCTGCAAGAATCATTAACCACTTTTTCTTCAAAAGATACTCTACGACGAAACGAATAGAATTATAATTGTTCTTAACTACATTTAAACCTCCATCCTTGACTCTAAACATAGGTACAAGATGCATTGACGCCAAAAGAAACCGCTTAAATTTAGTTTTGAACAAATCTCCTCTAACAATAAAACTTAATGGTTTTGGAAGCCAAGTAGCCATCAAACAGGGCTCTAAAAATGCAGACGGATGATTAGTAGCAAATATAATGGGAACCCCCTTTGGAATATGCTCCATTCCACTAAAACGAACATTCCTGTAAAGCATTTGGAAAGTCAATCTTGCAAAGGGGCGGATAAAATAATAGAGCATTAACAAGCTTATTTAAATGAAAGTAATTATTTGCCAAAATTATCCTTTTTTATCAAACTATTGCAATTAGAATTTTATATTATTAAATAAAGGTAAATTACAATTTATACCAACGTCGAATGAGCCTAGCAAATAAGATAATCGTAATAGGAGGCCCAACTGCCTCTGGAAAAACAAGCCTTTCAATACGATTGGCTAACGAACTCAATTGTCCTATACTCTCCGCAGATAGCAGGCAATTTTATAAAGAAATGAATATTGGTACGGCTAAACCTAATGCAAAGGAACTTGCACAAGCAGAGCACTACTTTATTGGAACTAAAAGCATTCACGACGCATACACTGTTGGCGATTATGAAAAAGAGGCACTTGAACTTTGCACCGAATTATTCAAAAAACATAAAACTTTAATTCTTGTTGGCGGCTCTGGACTATTTATTGACGCCCTTACTGTGGGCCTGAATAAATTCCCTTTTGTACCTGAACAAGTAAAATTGGAGGTTCAAGAACTATATGAAACAAACGGCTTGAGTTATATCCAGGAAAAACTAAAAAAAGAAGATCCTGAATATTATAAGATTGTTGATCTCCAAAATCCGGCCCGCATAATGAGGGCATTAACAATTACACAGACTACAGATAAAACATTCAGTTATTATCGCAATCAAAAATTACCAATCCGCAGCTTTCAATCCAATTGTTTTGCACTCGATTGGGATAGAACAAAACTCTATAGTAGAATCAATGAAAGAGTAGATCAAATGATGACAAATGGATTGTATGAAGAAGCTGAAGGACTATATGCGAACAGGAAATTGGCAGCCCTACAAACTGTTGGCTATCAAGAATTATTCAAAGCTATGGAACAGAAAATAAGCAATGAAGATGCAATTGAACTCATAAAGAGGAATACTCGAAGATATGCAAAGCGACAAATGACTTGGCTAAGACGTGAGTCAAAATATACACTCTTAGAAACAAATAATAATCAAACAATAGAGAAAGCAACTCAGGAAATATTAAAATATATTCGATAAAAATTCATGTATATATAATATAATACTATATTTGGTATGTGCCTATGCACATGAAAACAATTTACAGAGTCGATAAATATTATCGACAATAGAACAAGCCCTATTTATTAGGGCTTTTTTAATCTCTAAAAAGGTAGTATTCGTATAAATTATACAATCAACTAATCTAAAATGATTAATTTAATAAAGAATTATTCGAAAAACTTAATCATTACATATGGACTTATTCCTTTATTTTCCGTTATTCCTAGCACTATTAATAGTTGCTTCAGGAATCTTTACTGTAAAACAGCAGTCTGCAGTTGTCATAGAACGCTTTGGTAAATTCCAAAGTATAAGGACAGCTGGCTTAAATTTCAAAATTCCTGTTTTTGATAAAAAATCTAGGGCTATTTCTCTTAAGATTAACCAACTAGACGTAAATGTAGAGACAAAAACTTCAGATGATGTATTTGTTGGACTAAAGGTCTCAGTACAATTTGTAATCATCAAAGAAAAGGTCTACGATGCATATTATCGTTTGGAAAACCCACGTGAACAGATTAATGCTTATGTATTTGATGTTATTCGTGCAGAGGTACCAAAAATGAAGCTTGACGATGTATTCATGAAGAAAGACGACGTTGCCAACGCCATAAAGCATGAAATTGAGGAAGCAATGTCCAACTATGGCTACAAAATTATAAAAGCTTTAGTAACAGATATTGACCCTGATGCGGAAGTAAAAAAATCAATGAACCACATTAATGCCGCTGAGCGTCAAAAAGTAGCTGCTGAATACGAAGCTGAAGCTGAAAGAATTAGAATTGTAGCACGCGCAAAAGCAGAAGCTGAATCAAAGAGACTTCAAGGACAAGGTATTGCAGACCAGAGAAGAGAAATTGCTAGAGGTCTTGAGGAATCTGTTGAAGTACTTAACAAGGTTGGTATCAACTCTCAAGAAGCATCTGCGCTTATTGTTGTTACTCAGCACTATGACACCTTACAATCAATGGGAGAAAATGTTAATTCTAATTTAGTCTTACTTCCAAATTCTCCTGCCTCAGGCTCGAATATGTTAAGTGAGATGGTTACCTCATTCACCGCTTCTCAAATGCTCGGTGAACAGATGAAAGAAGGTAATAAACTAAAAAGTAAAGAGAAGTAATAAAAAAAGCACCGAAGAATACTTCGGTGCTTTTTTTTATTAAAACCTGTTTTGGATAGCAGGAGGAACCGCCATTTTGTGAACCAGCACTCCCACAGTTTTCATATCGAAATAAGCCTCTGACATATACAGATAGCCTTCAAATGGGCCAAGCTTTCCCCAAGAATTTTTTACTTTATAATATTTCCGCCCCATAGAATCTTCTACCTTACCTACGATATGCATCAAATGATCATCCGTTGTTTTATAGGTCATAAATTCATCTTGGCGCAGGCCAGCACTTACCCTTGTCTCTTTATAACCCTGAGGAATAGTTGAATCTGAAGTGTTAGAAAGAACTGCAAAACCTTCTTTTGCTCTGAAACCTGATTCTGAAACATCCCCATCCCAAGAAACAGTATACCCTTTATCCAATGCATAATCTACAATCGTTCGAAGATCACCAAGCTCGACATTCAAATACGATCCATTTGAGTAATTATCTGGGATTTCAAGAATGAAAGAAGTATATACTGGATGATGCTTAAAAGAAGTAAATGAAACGTAATTATCAGGATTCAAACCATAATAGCTAGAAAAAGCATTTGCATCAATCTCTCTAGGCAATGCCCCAAGATGCTTATCTAGAATCTTATTGACTTGTACCATCCAGAATGGAGTCTTATCCTTAGAGGATATTTCGGAGTCTAAGAATTCCTTCAGCTCTTTTTCTAAATCTGTATGATTGTAAGATTCCTTTCCTTTGCGTCCTGGATAACTTTTATCTGGAACAATACCATGCTTTGCTATAACATTTATAACATCATGACTCAAAGAGCCTTGACTAAAGTTTGCTTTACCTTGACGCAAATAGTAATTCATAGCCTTATCAAAATAAATATGGCGAACGATATACATTTCAGAAAAATCAATCTCATCAAAACCCATTCTCAAAACCTCAGATTCTAAAAAAGAGATGGTAGAAAAAGACCAACATGTTCCTGTATTTCCCTGACTTTTCACATCTGTGCATTTCAGAGCCTTTCCATCCATCAACTGAATATCCTGAGCAACTAGATCTGCGGAAAAGAAAACCAATAATAACAAAAAGTTAAATATATTTTTCATACGAATTTTTTCATTTCCAAAATATAAACAAAAGAATTAAGAGTCCATAAAAAAACCTCCTCCAGTCCTAAGACTGGAAAGAGGTTATCCCAAAAACCGATTACATAGTATTGTATATATCCTTTAAAAGGATAGAACATTTATTTTATTATAACCATCTTCTTTGTCAAGGTAACTTCTCCTGTTCTAAGTGTATAATAATACACCCCAGACTCTCCTAGTTCCTCTGAAGAAATAGCTAGCGTATTTAATCCAGCCTCCGCATCAATATCAAAAACTTTTACATCTTGACCAGCCATATTCACAAAGTTAAGTGAAACCTGTTCTGCTTTATCAAGAGAAAAATTCACCGTAGTAATACCTAGGAACGGATTTGGCTCATTCTGGAATAAAACTACTGAATTATTATCCGATGTAAAGTTAAGAAATACATCAAATAATTCTGCATTTGTATTGTATGCTTCTGCTTTAGTATTTGAAGAAGAGATGGAGAACACCTCATCTGTATTTATTGTCTCATTTGCCTTAAAGCTAAGAGCAATCATCGTTCCCTCTGAGGAGAAGTCAACATCAACAAAATCATTCCATGAAACAGTGATTGCTCCATCTTCTAATTTTGTCAAACCTATATTTGAAGTTCCTAGCTTTGCATCATTCAAAGCTACAAATTCAACAGCATCTGAGAAATTCAAGGTAAACTGGAATCCAGCTAATAAATCCATTGAATTAAGTTCAAATGTAAATGTCTTATCAGCTTCAACTTCTTTACTTTCAGCATTGAAAGATACAGAACCAACTGAACGATCTTCTGAACTAACAAACGAATTTGTTTGAGCAGAACCATTCACATCACCAACTTTAACAGCCACAAAATCCGCATCCAAGACATCCGTATCAACATTATTCACATTGATTACTTCAGGGAAGCCTGTAGACCAAGGATTTGCAGGAACAGGGAATGTATAATCAGAATCCACAAATCTCCACGATGTGTTATTTTGGAAGTTATCATCAATTTGAAGAATAACTCGTCGAATAGCTACTAAATCTAATGTTGTTACTGCACCAGAGTTATTTGCATCTGCAGCAATCATCTTATACGGAGATTGCAATGGCGATATCCCTAAAATATGCTGAGAAATAATAACAAGGTCATAAGTAGTAACTCCATTTTCAGGATCGATATCAAGAAGCGCAGATATTGAATAATCGCCACCTTGATCAACTTCCATCTCAAACTGACCATTTACGTCTGAGTTAACCGAATTAAGACCAGCATTTACGTCAATCATAGTATTTTCGACACCATTTCCTTCCTCAGTAGCAATTGTACCAGCCAAGGTAACTACAGATGCAGGTCCACATACATTAAGATTATCTTGAACATCCACAATTACTTCACAGTAATCCGTAAGACCACCTTCATCTGTTACATGAACTTCAACGACCTGAAGTAGACCAACATCATCACAGTCGAACATCATTACTGGAAGTGTACCAGCTGCATCGTATGTAAATGAAACGATCTCACCACAATTATCAAATGAACCTGCATCAAAATCAGCTGCAGGAACTTCTACCATTCCAGTTTGCATGATTGTAATAACAAGAGCATCAACGCAGAACGCTGTAGGAGCTTTGTCCTCTACAATCACAGTTCTAGTAGTCGTACTTGCATTTCCACAAGGATCGATTACAGTATATGTAAGTTGGTAAGATCCGGCAGGAACATCAGTATATGAGCCTTCTGAACCGTAAGCTGAAAGATCTCCGTCATTTATAGTTATTGAATATACATCTGTATTACATCCACCTTCGATATTAATATTATCAAGTTCAACGTCTACGAAACATCCCTCTGTGATCTGTGCTGTAAAGTCTTCTGTACTTAGAACTGGAGCAACATCGTCTTTAACTTTAACTGTCTGCGTGTAGGTCATATAATCTGAACCAGTTACATTATTTACAACTCCTGGAGCCGATGCCACTAGTTCTTGGCTTGTTACTATATCATAAGTACACCAGTTGATCACTGTCCATTCGCGGAAAATCTTGAAACAAGCATCCTGACCAGGTACATTGAACTCTGTATCTTCATAAGCTACAGCAATCATTTCACATGCATCACCAGAAATAACAGGTGAACCAAAATCTAATTCATCATAGTTACAATCTGCATCTACAGGTTGATCAAAATCTGCAGGGAATGAAACATTCCAATCAGATACATGATAAATTGAAATTGTTTGAGAACAACTTACTGGTCCATTATTACTAGAATCAGTAAGGGACCATGTTCTTGTTATAGAACCTTCACCACACTGATCTACAGTATAACTTACATTGTAAGTATCTGTATAGTCACAGTTATCACCTAAAATAGCTGCTCCAAATACATCAAGTACTGACCAATCGTCATTATCCAATCCTGGAGCGTAATCTGTATAATACGTATCACAATCAATTTCTTGATTTTCCGGACATGCTGCATATGGATCAAGCTTATCATTTACTAGAACCTGAACCATACATTCATTATAGTTACCGTAGCAATCATATGCTCTCAAAATAACCTGCTCATCTGTATCATTACAGTCAAAAGTAACAGTCGCACCAAATACAAAACCATCCATTCTTCGAACCTGCAGATAATCTAAACAGCAATTATCATATGTTCCATTGTCAAAAGAAGCTGCAAACACGACAGCCTCACCAGCTGAGTTCAAGTTTACATCTGTTACCTCAAGACAAACCATTGTTGGTGTTTCTGTATCTACTACAGACAAAGTAATTTGCTCAGATGATGCATTACCACAGGCATCAACTGCATTGATAGTAATAACATGGTTACCTAATTCAAGACCAGAACCTGGAATAAATCCGCCTGCATTGCCATTTTCACCATTTGCATATTCTAATTCACCTGCTGGTGAGAACATTGTAATAGTAAATTCATTACAGTTATCTGTTACAGATGGTGCAGGAATGAAGCCGTTTGAAGCACAACCATTACCATCAGTAGAAATTGTGATACTTGATGCATCAATTACTGGAGCTGTTTCATCAATTACTTCAATAATCTGAACAGAGATTTCTACGTCATTTGTACAAAGATCTAGAACGATCCAAGTACGAAGTATTTTGAACCCTGATCCACATGCATCCACTACTTCATCAGTGTAGTCGTAAGAGTATTGGCAGTAAGTACCATCAAATCCTTGAGGCTGTCCAGTGAATACTGGGTTTGTCAAATCATTGTTCGCATCATAAGCAGCACAATCAATCGTTGTATCATCTGGGAAGTTAGCACCATCAGGTCTTACAATAGTAATTACTGTGGTACAAGTTTCAGATACATTACCAGAATTATCGGTAGCTGAATATGTTCTTGTTACAACAACACCATCTGCACAATTTCCAGATGCATCTGTTGTTTCAGATACAAGCTCTATACTTGGTGAAGCATCACAATTATCTGAAGCTGTTGCACCAAGAAGTACATTTATGTTTTGAGTACAAGGCACATTGTTATATGTAAAACAAGAAATCTCTGGAACAATCTTATCTTCTACAGTTATCGCGCCCCAACAAGAATTACCTGTATCTGGATCTGTAACCATAACATCAAGGGTAGAACCGATCATATCACAATTAGCAATTTGACCATAGTTTGTACCATCGTTACCAAAAATTTCAACAATATAATCATCATAACATCCGTAAGGTCCTCCTTCAAGGATTACGTCTGCATCTATATATCCTTCTCCATTTCCATCTAATGAAACCTGTAGGTTATCATTACATGCAAGCGTAGCCGAAGGATTTGCATATTCATTAACAGTTATATTAAATGAACACGAAGCTGTATTATCATTACCATCCGTAGCATCAAAGCTTAGGTTGTACGTTCCGTAGTAGAAGTAATCTCCTGAAACAAGACCTGTAGCATCCGTTTGTACAATAGTTACATCTGTACCATCGTAACAGTTATCAGTGGCAGTTACAACAAAGCTTATGATAGCTTCACATGCACCTGGATCAAGATTTACAACGATATCAGCAGGACACTCTATTACAGGTGCCTCATCATCTGCGATAGTAATTGTTACAGTTGTTTCTGAAGTAGGACAAGCAGAAGCAAATGCTGACATATCTAAATTAGCATTCAATGAACCACAAGAATTCTGAGCAGGAGCTGCCCAACCAGCATCTTCTAGTTGCAAAGAAAATCCAACAGGAGTATTAAATGTTTCTGTAACACCAATACTTGTTGATTCTATCCCTGCAGCAGGACCATTAGTACCTATCATTGTACCTTCGTATGATAGAAACTGTAACACCATACCCATATCATCCACGAGTGCCAAACCATCAGGTGCACCATTCTGAATCCCATTTGTTGGGTAGTCATAACAAACAGTACCGAAGCCTGATCCATTTTCGTTTGGAATTGTTTCAACAAGATTTCTAAAATCATATGTCGTAGCAGATGATCCATTGTACAATACTAAAGTATAACCTGTAAGATCAGTACCTGCTGAACCAGTAAGTTCGATCGACTCGCCAGTATCTGTACCAGCATTATCATAATGTATCTCAGAGATAAACGGTGTAATTTCACCAAACACAGAGTTTGTAACCTCATAAGTACCTTGGTCAGAAGCTACAGGATCAATAACACCAGTTAACTCCTCTATAACTAAACTAGGTCCGCCAGACACTACTGTATATGAATAAAATCCATCTGTTCCTGTTGTGTGATCAGGAGTAACAAGAGATCCATTAGGACAGATTTCAGTTTCTGCATATGAAAATTCAGAATCAGGAAGGATATCAATAGATACCATTACTGCATCAGAAACATCTGAACAAGAAGTTGATTGAGCAAATGTTGTCCATGTCAGCGTTACTGTAGTTCCATATTCTGATGGATCAGCTGTGTAAATAGCATTGACAGAACTTGCATCATCAAATGATCCAAGACCACCAGTCCATTCACCAGCAGCATTTGCAGTTGCAGAAAGTGTAATAACTTCATTCGAACAAACAGTAAATTCTGCACCAGCGTCCGCAGTAGAAGCAACATTAACAGTTACCTCAATACACTCTGTAGTATTAACATCACCACAAATTATACCTGCATTTGCATCTGCCTGAGCATCCAACGCATCGGTGTAACCAAGGCCATTGAATGTAGCTAAGTCACCTTCAAACATCATTCCAACTACACAATAAGTACCTGGAGCAACATTATCGAATGAACCAGTAAATGGAGGAAGAATCTCTCCCTGAACTGTAGAAACTATATTGTAATCAGGAGCACCTGAAGTAAGCATCCAGAAGTATGAGAAATTTGCACTTGAAGAAAAAGCACCTGTTCCAGGTGTATCAGTTAATCCTACAGGACCATATTCACCGATCTGCCATTGTGTTCCATCATTATAAACATGAGCAGGAACAAACGAACCAGCAGGACCTATATCTGTTCCACCTAGTTGAGTAGCGTAGTATAATTCACCAGATCCAATAGTTTCAACTAAAGAAACAGCGGATAAAACAGAAGACCAAGGAGCAAATTCAAGATTTACATTTAATGCACCATATGTTGATGCAGTTGGGCCTACCCAGCCATTTATTGTTAATTGCAAAGATTCTCCTATCGGAGTTGATCCTGGCTCATTAACTCCGATATCTATTGAAGTCATGCCGATAGCAGGACCGTTTGTTGCTGTAAAGCTCCCCTCGTAAGATAGAAACTCTAATACAGTTCCATTAGACACTAAAGCAATACCATCAGGACCTCCATTTTGAAGTCCACTGATTGCGATGAATACGGCACCAAATCCATTACCTGAATCAGGTATCGTTCCTGAAAGTGCAACTGTATTATATAAAGATCCATTACTACCGTTATATGCTATTAGGTCGTATCCTGAAAGATCTGTACCTGCAATACCCGAAATCTCAATACCTTCATTAGTGTCACCACCTGTATTATCGTAGTGAATCTCAGAAATAAGTACAGGACTTGGAGCAGGATAATTTAAACCATCTATAATACCATCATCATTGGAATCAAGGTCATCTCCGTTAGAAGCATTAAGTCCTTGAACTAAAATATGGGTTACATTATCACTATTTTCAAAATTCAAAGAAGCAATAAGGTCAGCTGTACCAAGAGTAAAAGTACTCTCTGCAACAACAAAATAACCAGATGGTCCAACAACTTGTCCATCCAAAGATGTTACTGACTCGATTGAACCAGAACCTCCAGAACCATCACCTATAACTATATAACTTAAGCCGGTAAGGTCAGTACCTGGTGCAGAGTATAATTCGAAGAATTCATCAGTATCAGCACTTGGCTGATCAATTCTAATCTCCGTAATCTGAGTAGTCGTTGGAGGAAGAATAATAGCTGGCTGATTTTCATCAGCCGCAGAATAATCTGCAGTGAAATCGCCCACAGTTTCACCTTCACAAAGATCAGCAGATCCAGAGTAAACTAAATCACCCGCATCAGCAAGACAACCATCAAGTACTTCAACAGCCAATGTAGCCGGAGTACAGTTGTTTGAATCTGTGATTGAAACTGAATAAGTACCATCTGCAAGATTTTGCAATTCGAATGGACTTGATGCGTTATTATATGTAGTTGAAACACCATCAAATGTCACTGTAACATTGTATGGAGATGTTCCACCTATTATATCGATAGAAAATGAACCATTTGCAGCTCCCGTGTTTTCTGTCGACGTAGCTATAGCTCCAATGGCTGCTGGACCTGTAACAGTTGCAGATGCAGTACCTGTTGTACCATCATTATCAGTTACAGTAACTGTGTAAGTATTTTGCGCTAAATTTGCTGCCGTTGCTGTAGTTGCACCATTACTCCATGTGTAAATGTATCCAGGAGTTCCGCCTGTAACGGAAACTGTAAGAGATCCTTCAGAGGAATCATTACAAAGCGTTTCTGCATCGACAGAAACTGATATTTCTAAAGCAGTTGCACCAAGAGTCAATCCAGGATTAATTTGATCATATGAAAACGTGACTGGTCCAACCCAACCTGCATCAGTTAGTTGTAAAGATTCTCCAATAGTTGTACTACCGGATTCAAAAACACCAATATCAGTGGATGTTAAACCTACGGCTATTCCATTTGTAGCAGTGAAATCTCCTTCGTAAGATAGGAATTCAAGAACAACACCATTATCAGCTAAAACTACTCCGTCAGGTCCTCCATTCTGAAGGCCAGAAATAGGAAAGAATATAGCACCATAACCATTACCTTCATCCGGTATTATTCCAGTTAGATTAGTTGTACCATAACTAGTTCCATTGGATCCATTGTACCTAACGATTTGAAAGTTAAAAAGATCTGTACCTGAAGGACCAGAAACTTCAACTCCTTCACCTACATCACCGCCAGCATTATCGTAGTGAATCTCAGATATAAAAACCTGAGCGTTAGAGGAAACAACCAAACCGAAAAAGAAGAGAACTCCGGCTAGATTTTTGTAAAATTTTTTCATGAGTATAGTTTGTTAATAGCTTTCTTTCTGAACACAAGAGATTATAGGAGCAAAATAGTCAGAAATGCGAATAATACAAAAGAAAACTAGCTATAAGCGACAAGATTTAACATTCGCTAAACAAAGAAGGGATCCTTTAGTCTAAATC
>JAQXAY010000052.1 GCA_029252685.1 Saprospiraceae bacterium
GAGATGAAAAATAAAGAACCCATTGATATGTTCTTTGTGGATCAGATTAAGAAGGATTCTACTCTATTGAATATTTATGAGAAAGAAGCCCTTGCTGAAGAATTTAATTAGACTTCATTTCCTATCTTTGGCTTATCAATAAATTTAAAAAGCAGAGATGAGACAATTTCTGGGACGCATTCTTCCTAAGTCAATTTCATTCAACTCAGGCTTCATCTCTGTTTTGGCAGTAAGTTGTTTGCTTGCTTGTTTGGCGGGTATGCTCATGGATGAGTTTATTGTGTTTGCACTACCTGCAGCCTTATTGATTTTGTATATAAGTGTGGTTGATTTTAGGAAATTATTTTATCTGCTTTTCTTTATGATTCCATTTACTACAGAGGTAGAGTTGCCGGGTGGTTTACAACTTGATTTACCCGGTGAGCCACTTACTATAGGGCTTATGTTGATCTATGTGGTATATCTACTTTTCAATGCTAAGTCAATATCTAAGGATTTTTTTACACATCCGATTACGAAGGTACTTTTTGTTCATTTTTTATGGATTGCAGTCACAACACTGATATCTAATGATTTGCTTATCTCTTCTAAGTTTTTGTTAGCAAAAACGTGGTATGTAATCACTTTTTATATGCTTGCGGCACATGTTCTACAAGGTAAAAAAGAGATTAAGCTATTCTTCTGGGGTATCTTTCTAGCCATCCTACTCACCATTGTTGTGATCACACTAAGGCATGCTATGGTCGGGTTTCGATTTGATATGATCAATAAAGTAGTTGGACCTTTCTATAGGAATAAGGTGGCTTATGCTTCAATACTTTCTGTATTTCTTCCCTTAGTTGTATTTATTCGTGCGGATTATCGAAGGTGGCATTGGAAGCGTATGCTTTGTACTTTAGGTATCCTAGCTTTTTTAATAGGTATTTATCTGACGTATACACGTACCGCCTACCTCTGTGTAGCTATTGCATTTGGTGCCTACTTTATAGTAAAATACCGCCTCACAAAATTAACATTGGGTGCAGGTTCCGCCTTGGCAGTGCTAGCACTTGTTGTTCTATTAGTAGGTAATACCTACCTCGATTTTGCACCAGAATATAAGAAGACCGTTGCGCATAAGGACTTTGATAGTCTTATTTCTGCTACTGCAAAAGGTCAAGATGTTTCCACGATGGAACGGGTTTACCGTTGGGTAGCTGCATTTCAAATGATTGGAGAGAAACCTGTGCTTGGTTTTGGTCCAGGAACATTTTACTCCTTGTACAAAAACTATGCAGTCAGTTCTTTTTCTACCTATGTTTCAGATAATCCTGAAAAATCCGGGGTGCATTGTTATTATTTGATGACTGCCGTCGAACAGGGTTTGATTGGTCTTTTGATCTTTCTTTTGTTGTGTTTTGTAGTCATGCTAAAAGGAGAAGAAGTTTATCATCGAAAAGACCTTGACCCTTTTACCAAACGAATAGTCATGGCAGCAACGCTTGGTTTTATTTGTATTGCCGCAATCAATATAGTTAACGATATGGTAGAAACAGATAAAGTAGGAAGTTTCTTCTTTGTCTATATGGCGCTGATTGTAAATATTGATATTAAAAGTAAACAGCAGCGATTAGAAGGGGAGGAGGATTAAGTTTTCGGAATCCATCATTGAGGATAGTTGATTTTTATTTTTAAGATTGATCGAATGACCTACATTTCCTTCAGCATCCATTAAGTGTAATTTGTACCGATCTGCAATTTCTGAAATTAGCTCTACTAAGCCATTTTGTGGTTTTGCCTTTATGTATTCGAAAATGATGATTGGCTGCACCTTCGATGATTTCGAAAGTCCTTGGAGGACTTTAGTTTCAGCTCCTTCTACATCAATTTTTATGACCCTTGGTTGTATCTGTTGTTCTGTAATTAAAGTGTCCAGGCTGTACATCTTTACAGCTGTCTTTTCAACAGGAATATTTTTATTCCATTCGTCATCATTGTATTGATCTCCCTCTATGGTGTTGTATTCCGAATAGATTAAAGGATAATCATAAAAGGTGATTTCACCATCTGTATCGCCTGCTGCTGCATGAATCGAGAGGTTTTGGGTATTTTGATCTGTATTTTTTTCAAGGATATGGAACATGTGCTTACTAGCTTCCAGGCTAATTACTTTTCCTTCTGGTCCAACGAGGTTTGCCGCTAAGAGGGAAAAGTAACCAAAGTGGGCTCCTATATCTAAGAATTGCATACCAGGTTCTAAATGACGTATTAGGAATTTAGCTAAGCGGATTTCCGAAGGATGCGTTTTGGCACCGATTAAATACAAATCACTTCCTGCTGGCAGTTTTACCAGCATTTGCTGGCCAAAGAAAAGGGCAGTTTTAGTCAACTTACCTTTCTTAAGCAAAGGATATACTACTCTTTTATACCACTGAAAACTTAGGTAGTTTAGTCCTGAGGCAAAAAACCTATTTGTGATAGGACCTTCTGCCAATGCTTCAGCAAGATCTAGTTTGTCAATCAGTACTTGTCGGTTCATATGAGACAAAATTAAGAATAGAAATCAATTATGGGGTCTTTTTACGTTTGAGTTTGATCTTTTTCATTCGCGGGCCAATAAATGCTGTGCGTTCTGAAGCAATTAGAGCAGTTTCTGCATCGATCCAATCCACGGATTCATATTGACCAAGGAAGAAAAGTGGCCCAATACGGTAAGGGGTTCTTGTTCCAGAATAAACGGCTCCTGCTTCATAATTACTAAATCGAAAAAGACGTGTGGTTGAATAGGGTATAAACCCAAATAGCATTTTGTAGTTGTATGCAACTATCAGGCATTCGGAACCATCTGGACTAAAGGACGCACCGGTGACAACAAGCTTGGGAAGAAGTATACTGTCTTGTAATACGGCTTTAGGTTCATCTTGTAGGAGGTCTAAGGTATAGTGCTTGCTGTAATAGTTACCTTTTTGAACCTTGTTTTTTGAGAACAAGTGTAAAGTATTGTTTGAATAGGCTAGTGCTTCAAGGTCATAGTTCATCCAAGGCTTCTGAGGATTGAAATTCTTTTGATCAGGTAGATCAAAGAAAATGGAATCTATGACTTCATTTTTGTGCAGGCGGTAGATGACTAAGTCTTGTCTACAATTACAATTATTACCAAAGTCTGCAATGAAAAGATCTTCTTTATCGGATGCTAAAGCCTCCCAATCCTTATTCTCAATCCCGTTTATTAGTTTCTTATTCAGGAGTTGTCCTTTACTATTTAGAGTATATAGCTGTGCCTTGTCTCCACTATCATTGATCATAAGGATAGAGTCCTTGTTGACCACAACAAGGCCAGATACTTCATTGACTGCATTAGGAAGAGCTGTTCTTCTTTTAAATTCTTTTTGAGCAACTAGGTCTATTGTGAATAATAGGCTTATTAGAATTAAGCTAAATGTTCTCATGCTGGATAATTAAGTGCAATGTCTA
This sequence comes from Saprospiraceae bacterium, assembly GCA_029252685.1. GTDB lineage: Bacteria > Bacteroidota > Bacteroidia > Chitinophagales > Saprospiraceae > AM-2324. The sequence continues at coordinate 3,454 of JAQXAY010000052.1, forward strand.
ATTGAGCAAGATGGTGCCTACCGTGCCAAGCATTTATGACAAGTAGATCTTCTATTGTAAAGGTTCTGTTTGGTTCAGGGTTGAATAAAGTCATCTCTTTTCTTTTCGATGGACTTAAAGTACTAAGGAGGTGGCCCATTCTTTTTTGTATACCTTTTAGCATTAATATAGAATATGCTGGATCAACTTCTTGAACATCACTCTGCTTGACCCATTCATTTTCTGGGAAGGGGTTGACGCTTGGGTGATTTAAAGACAGGCAGAGTTTAATCCTGGAGAAGTGAATCATATGTGATTCTGCAAGGTGATGGATTAATTCTTGAATAGTCCAAGAGCCAGGTCTGTATTGCTTTTGATAATCTTCTGGGCTTAGTTGATTGAAGAAGGATTCCATGTGTATCCCGAAGTTTGAGATGTAATCAATAGATTCTTCTAAATATGCAGGAGCGTAACTATCTGCTAGAGGGAGTTTGCCAATTGGTCTTTTTCTTTGCTCGAGATTGAGATTCATAATCAGTTTAAGAATTTTTGAATGAGTTTTTCAGCAGCATGAAAAGGAGAGATTTTGTTTTCTGTAACGTCCGCTCGAAGTTTATTTAAAAGCTCTTCCATTCCTTCTTTTGCAGTAAATGTTTCTAGCAGTTGTTGGTTGATGCTTTCTTCTAACCAATAACTGGATTGTTGAGCTCTATTTTTCGCAAATGAATCGTTGGCTTTAGTATGTGCATGAAAATCTTGTACTTCTGCCTCTAATTCATTAATTCCAGCTCCATGTAAGCCCGAGCTGGTAAGTACTTTGACGATCCAGTTATTTTCCTTAGGAGGGAGTAGATGCATTGCATTTTTATAATCCCGTTTTGTTTGTTTAGCAAGTTTTATCCGGTCGTCATCTGCTTTATTCACAAGAACGATATCTGCCATTTCCATTATTCCACGCTTAATACCTTGAAGTTCATCTCCTCCTCCTGGCAATAGTAATAATAAGAAGATATCGACCATGGAATGCACTGCAGTTTCGGATTGGCCAACACCTACTGTTTCTATGAGTATGCGCTTAAAGCCAGCTGCCTCACAAAGAATTATAGTCTCTCTAGTTTTACGGGCCACTCCTCCGAGTGAGTCCCCTGCGGGAGATGGGCGAATAAATGCCATTTCAGCGATAGATAATTTATCCATTCGCGTTTTATCTCCAAGTATCGATCCTTTACTGATCTGGCTGGAAGGATCTATGGTTAAGACAGCAATCTTTGTTCCTTGCTCTATAAGAAAGGAGCCATAGGATTCTATAAAAGTGGATTTTCCAACCCCTGGTGTTCCAGTTATTCCAATTCGAATGGAATCTCCGGCATGTGGCAGGCATTTGTCGATTAATAGTCGAGCACTTTTTTTATGCTTTGGATTGGTACTTTCAATTAGGGTTATGGCCTTAGAAAGATGAACAATGTCGCCATTTAGAATTCCTGTGTAGAGTTGATCAACATCAAATGTGATATTGCGTCTAAGGTTTTTAAGCTTAGGATTGATTGATCGGTCTCTGGGTGTTTTGGATTCCAAAGCTAAAGGTTTGATGAAGGAATGGATGTTAAAATAATTATGATTTCATACCTAAAGTCCTAAATTAATTTTAATCTGTCAAAATTAATTCACCTTTTCCCTTTTTTTTATGTCCTTTGAATAGATCCAATTGTGGATTAGTAGAGAGGGACATTTAGGGCAAATGCTTTTTTAATTACCTGAACTTACCTTAATTGCCCTCTCTTGCTTTCCTATTTTCCTTTGAAGTTCGGTTTTCTTTTCTCTAAAAACGCCTGAACACCTTCCTTGTAATCTTCTGTATTTGAAGCAGCAGTTTGAAGTAAGTCCTCAACAGCTAATTGCATGTCGAGATCATTCGTCAGGGACTTGTTTAATGCTCTTTTAGTAAGTCCTAAACCTACGGTAGGCATCTTAGAAAGTCTACTTGCAATTGCAAGTGCTTCGTCTGCAAAGTTATCATCCGAGCAAGACTTGTATATCATGCCCATTTTATCTGCATCTGTTGCGCTGATCTTATCTCCAAGCATCATTAGAGCGGTTGCCATTTGGCGTCCGATAATCCTCGGAAGAAAAAAGGTGCCACCAGAATCAGGAATAAGTCCAATCTTACTGAAAGCTTGAATAAAAGAAGAGGACTCCGCTGCTACTGTGATGTCACAAGCCAAAGCAATGTTTGCTCCTGCTCCTGCTGCAACTCCATTTACTGCACAGATTATTGGTTTTTCAATATTTCTGATTCGATGGATGATAGGATTGTAATGTTCGTTGATGACCTTTGTGAGGCTTGGACCATCTTCGGCAGTTATTTCTTTCAAATCCTGTCCTGCACAAAATGCTTTTCCATTCCCAGTAAGTAAAATTGCTCTAACAGATTCATCCTTTTCACAACTGTCAAGAATTGATTGAAGTTGAAGTGCCATAGGGCGGTTAAAACTATTAAAAGCTTGCGGCCTGTTTAATGTAATACATGCCACTTGATCTTTCATTTCAAATAAGATAAAATCTTCCATATTATTCGTTGAATCTATTTTGCATAAAATTAACTAAACAGTTAAATAAAATTGAATTAAGATAATCTAAGATTATTTTTTTTAAAGCCATAAATTTAAGGGGTTCTTATAGTACAAACCCAAATACAAAACTATTTTTTTATCCTAAACTCATTAAACATGAAAAAACTATTTATTTTATTCCAAGGGTTATTTTGTCGACTCAAGCATTCAGTCAAACCCACTTGTACGAGAACCCTGATTTTGAGCGAATAGCCGAGGGGCATGAAGAAATTGCTATCATTCCTTTTGAGGCTAGTATTACACTTGGACCTTTGAAGATGATGGAGACAAGTCCAGAACAATTGGCTAAGATGGAAGAGTCTGAGGGTGAAGACATTCAATTTGCCATGTATTCTTGGTTTTTGAAAAGAGCTAAGCGTGGATCTCTTAAGGTAAAGGTTCAAAGTCCAAGTGAAACAAATGCTAAATTGAAAAAAGCTGGGCTCACATATGAAACTTATGATACGTATACGCCTACAGAGTTAGCGGAACTTTTAGGTGTTGATGCAGTTGTGATGGGTTCTATTGAAGCCGATAAACCTATTTCGGAAGGAGCTTCAATCGCTTTAGGCCTTCTCGCTGGTATTCACACGAGTACAAATTTAGTTACAGTAAACCTATTTATTTACAATGGGGTAGATGGTGATTTGTTGATCAACTATAATAAGGCAGTTTCTGGCTCAGTTGGAAGTTCACCCGAGAACTTAGTGAATAAATTAATGCGAAAAGCTTCAAGAAGAATCGCATATACTAATTAACAAATTAGGTTTAGTTGGTTTGGCTTTATCTAAGTAGAAGCTGCCAAGTGCCTGTTAAGATTTATAAAAAAGGCTCCGATTAGGGAGTCTTTTTTATTTACAGTGATTCTATTTCGTTTACAGTCTTTGGAATTGAATCACCTATTATGGTGCTGCCTGTGTCATTGATGAGAATATTGTCTTCAATTCTGATTCCACCAAAATCTCTGAAAGCGTTCAATGCATCATAATTTATGTAATCAGTGTGCAAACCTTCGCCTTTCCATTTATCGATTAATTCAGGTATGAAATAGATGCCAGGTTCTACAGTAATTACATTTCCTGTCTCCAGTCGTTTACCCAACCTTAAATATTTTGTGCCGAATTG
>JAQXAY010000062.1 GCA_029252685.1 Saprospiraceae bacterium
AGGGGAGTCATTTACAACTCCCCTTAATTTTATAGTTTCATTTCAGGAATATCACCTTCTATGATTAGGTTTCCTTCCGTAGCATTTTGAATCTCTTCAACCTGTACTCCAGGAGCTCGTTCGAGCAGTTTGAAACCACTCTCTACAACTTCAAGTACAGCTAAGTTTGTAACAATCTTTTTTACACAACCTACTCCTGTAAGTGGTAGGGAACATCGTTTTAGAATCTTAGATTCTCCGCGCTTGTTCGTATGCATCATTGCAACAATGATATTCTCTGCCGAAGCCACCAGATCCATTGCTCCACCCATACCTTTTACTAGCTTACCTGGTATCTTCCAGTTGGCAATATCTCCATTCTCAGACACTTCCATTGCACCAAGTATGGTAAGGTCAACATGTTGACCTCGAATCATTGAGAAGCTGGTTGCAGAGTCAAAGAAAGACGCTCCTTTTAAAGTAGTTATTGTTTGCTTTCCTGCATTGATCAGATCGGCATCCTCATCACCTTCAAAAGGGAAGGGGCCCATACCTAAAACTCCGTTTTCAGATTGAAATTCTACGCTTATATCTTCTTGTACAAAGTTTGCAACAAGTGTAGGAATACCGATACCTAAATTTACAAAGTAGCCATCTTTGACTTCCTTTGCGATTCGTTTTGCGATTCCATTTTTATCTAATGCCATGGCTTAATCTCTTTTTCTGGTTGTTAATTGCTCAATACGCTTCTCAAACTTGGCACCTTGGTATATGCGTTGCACAAAAATACCCGGTGTGTGAATGTGATTGGGATCCAATTCGCCAGCTGGCACCAATTCCTCTACTTCAGCAATTGTAATTTTACCGGCTCCTGCCATGCATGGGTTAAAGTTGCGGGCAGTACCTTTGAATATAAGATTTCCTGCTTCATCACCTTTCCAAGCTTTTACAATAGCAAAATCTGCTTTGTATGCCTCCTCCATTAGATACATCTTTCCCTCAAATTCGCGAGATTCTTTGCCATCAGCAACCTCTGTACCATAACCTGCTGGTGTATAAAATGCTGGAATACCAGCCTGCGCCGCTCGGCATTTTTCTGCCAATGTTCCCTGTGGTGTAAGGATTACCTCAAGTTCACCACTAAGCATCTGACGCTCAAACTCAGCATTCTCTCCAACATAAGAGGAGATCATAGTCTTGATCTGTTTTTTATCCAGTAAAAGTCCTAGTCCAAAGTCATCGACCCCTGCGTTGTTGGATATACAGGTGAGCCCAGTAACACCCATTTCAACCATCTCCTGAATGGCATTTTCAGGAATTCCACAAAGACCAAATCCACCAACCATTAGGGTCATGTCATCTTTAAGTCCTTGAAGGGCTTCTTTTGGGCCACTTACTTTTTTATTGATCATGTATAATTGATTTTATTTGACTGCATTGTTCTTGAGTCAAATATAGAGAAAAGCCAAATAAATTCAAGAAAGCTTTGGATGAATTGAAACCTATAGTTTTGATTCCTTGATTAATGTAAAGCCCACTCGCCTAGACTGGATAAGCTAACTGTGCTACTAATTCTCATACTTGAAATTTTTCAGTATCTCGCTTACTTACAATTCGAAATATAAATCTGCTTGGAGGGGAAGCCGAATAATACCTAAATACTTCTTGAAGCTGATCTTCTAGCGAGAAAATGGATTGCATATGTTTGATATTTGATTCTGTCCTAGAAAACTTTTGCCTAAGATGTATCAGAGAATCCTAGCGAGTCATTATGTAGCAGTTAATATTTCATATATTAAAGTTAGATTTGAATGTATCTTGGGCGATCTAAAAATAACGAATAAATGAGGTATATCGCATTGCTTAGAGGTGTAAATGTAGGTGGTAAGAACAAATTATCAATGGCTGCATTTAGAACTCGACTGGAAGCTAAAGGTTTCGAGTCTGTTGCCTCTTATATTCAATCGGGTAATATTGGACTCAATTCGGAGCTTGAAGCTAAGCATGTCAAATACCTTATAGAGCAATTACTAGAAGAGGAGTATCAGTACAAGTTGCCAGTTCTTATTCTGCCGCAGAGTGTATTGCATTCTATGGTAAAAGCACATCCGCATACAGATCTAGAAACGGATATAAAATACCTTCATTTTACGCTTTTGCATACAAATCCAAGCAAAGCGCACAGGAAATATTTCGATGATCTTGAGATTGCTGGAGAGGAGTTTCTTTGTGGAGATAGCTGTGTTTTTCTGCATTTACCAAATGGATATGGGCGTGCAAAATTGACAAATGGATTTATCGAACGCCAATTAAAGGTAAGCGCTACGACAAGAAATTATAAAACCATTCAAAAGCTAGTTGATCTTTAGAAATAATTGGCTCCAAGTTTCGTTTGAATTATTGAATGATATAAATTTATATATTATCATAATTAATTTATTTAAATGAAGGACGTAACGATAATATTGGATAATGGACACGGTGGACTTAGTGCGGGTACTTATAAGGCTTTAGCGGGAGGACGTTTTCATACTTTTGAGGATGGTACAACTATCTATGAGGGAGAATTCAACAGGTATATCGTTACAGGGATCTGTATGGAGTTGACTAAGTTGGGTATTAAATATATCAATCTAGTGCCAGAATACAAGGATATTACCCTGGCTACACGAGTCAATCGAGCCAATAAATTCAACAAAAATAAATCCTTTTTAATCTCTGTTCATGCAAATGCAGGTGGTGGGACAGGCTTTGAAGTATTTACATCTGTAGGTCAAACGAAAAGTGATAAAATAGCAGATGTTTTTGCAAAGGAATTTCAACTGGAGTTTCCAAGTGAACGCTTGCGCTCAGCGCCTTGGGGGGATGCAGATCTGGATAAAGAACGGAATTTTCATATTCTAAAATATACCCGTATGCCTGCTATTCTTACCGAGAATTTCTTTATGGATACTGAGCGTGAATGTAAAGCCTTTTTATTGAGTAGAGAAGGGCGTAATCGCATAATTGATTTTCATGTTCGTGCAATTCGAAAAGTGATTGATGAATTGTATTAGATTTTGCTTCCTGCTTCTTTTGCTTTGTGTATTTTACTGAAAATTTGAACTATGGATCTGCAGGAAGTGCTGAATGATATAAGAACAGAAGTATTAGATGCTGGCTTGAAAGGAAGTCTTCCTGATTATATACCCGAGTTGGCAAATATTGATCCAGAGAAGTTTGGTATGCATTTACAGACACTAGATGGACGCTCTTTTTCCTTTGGGGATAGTCAAGAAAAATTTTCTATTCAATCTATTTCTAAAGTTTTCACCCTAGTAAAAGCTTTTCAATATAAGGGTTCTATATTGTGGGATCGCGTAGGCGTTGAGCCCTCAGGAGATCCATTCAATTCATTGCAGCAATTAGAATTTGAAAGTGGTATCCCTAGGAATCCTTTGATCAATGCAGGGGCGCTCCTCACAGCGGATATTCTTGTTTCAGAGTTAAAGAATCCAAAATTAGATTTCCTTGAATTTGTGCGGTCGCTTGCGGGAAGTAGAGAGGTATATTACAATGAAAAGGTTGCCTATTCTGAATTGTCTTGTAGTCATCGTAATGCTGCGATGGTCAACCTCATGAAAAGCTTTGGCAATATTCAAAACGATGTAAATCTTGTACTAGATTTTTACTGCCATGCCTGTTCTATTGAAATGAGTTGCACCGAATTGGCAAAAGCCTTTTTGGTTTTTTCTAACCATGGTAAATTACCGCACGATCAACAACAAATTTTGAGTGTCAGTGATACGAAACGAATAAATTCTATTATGCATGCTTGTGGATTCTATGATGAGGTAGGCATGTTTTCTTATCGAGTCGGATTACCTGGAAAGAGTGGAGTAGGAGGAGGTATAGTAGCAATACATCCCTCAGATTATAGTGTGGCTGTATGGGCTCCTGAGTTAAATGGAAAAGGGAATTCGGTAAAGGGAATGATGGCGCTTGAATTGCTGACTACAAAAACTGGCTATTCGATTTTTTAATAAAAAAAGAAGCCATGGGTAATGGCTTCCTTTGAATTGAGATTTAAGTCTGTATCTCGTATTTGTTCAAGATACTAGACGGGAGTACGCCAAATTGTTTTTTGAACATCCTTGTAAAATAGGATAGGTTATTGAATCCTACCTTGTATGCTACTTCTGATACGCTATGCTTGCCACCTTTTAATAGTTCAAAAGCATGTTTGATCCGAAAGGAGCGCACAAATTCTACAGGTGTCATATTTGTAAGAGCTTTTACTTTCTTTTGCAATTGATTTCTTCCTACAGAGAGTTCTTGACAGAGCTCTACGATCGTAAAATTCGAATTTCCTAAGTGCTGTTCAAGGGTCTCGGCCAAGTCCATCATGAAGCTATCTTCTAAAAAATCAGCAACATCTACGGAATCCTCTTTGGACTCAAAAACAGCAGCTTTAAATGTTTCGCGAAGTTTTCTACGCTGCTCCAAAAGGTTAGATACTATGACCTGCAATTCCTCCATATCAAATGGTTTTTGTAGGTAATTATCTGCTCCAATTTTGTAGAGTTCTATTTTGTCTAATGTTCTAGATTTTGCGGAGAGTACTAGAATAGGAATGTGGGATAGGTGATCAGTAGCTCTTATGTTTTTAGTAAGATCTTCTCCTGTCATTTCTGGCATCATCAGGTCCGTGATGATGAGATCTGGGATATTCTTTTTAGCAAGTTCAAAACCTATATTTCCATTCATAGCAGGAATGCAATCATATTTTTTATTCAAAGATCCTACTAAAAAATTTCTGAGATCATCGTGGTCCTCCACAATAAGTATTTGTGCTTTTTCTGGTTTCTTGGCTAAAGCTTCAATAGGCTTTGCTAGATCCATAGATGTTGGGATGTCTCCACTTAAATAGCTTATATTGAAGCGAATGCAAAACCTTGTACCTCCAAGGTCTGAGGCCTTGACTTCTATTTTTCCTCCCATCTGTTCGATATGATCCCGAACGATAGATAAACCAATACCTGTGCCTTTAGCATCTGCGGCTCCTATCCGATAAAATCGTTCAAAGATCTTTTCCTTTTGCTTGTCCTCTATGCCGATTCCACTGTCATCTACCGATAAAATAAAATGCTCACCATCCAATGAATACATCATTTTTACCTGGCCAGCGTCAGGGGTGTATTTTATAGCATTTTCAATCAAGTTGCTTACTATAGAATGAAGCTTTGTCTCGTCAAAAGTGAGCTTTAAACTTTTTGGGCCTATTAATTTGAGTTCGATTTGTTTTTTAGAGGCCCATTCTTTGTATTTATTTGTCCATTGATTCATTAGTGGAACAATATCAGTTTCAATAATCTTGATTTGTTGTCCCGTAAAGTCTGAGCTGTTTAATTCTAGAAGTTGGTTCAAAATCTTTTTTAAATCCTTTGCATTTTGGTAGATGATGCCAGCATCTTTTTTAGGTTGATCGGAAGCTCCTATCATCAGATTGAGAGCAGGTCCTAATATTAGGGTAAGCGGTGTTTTGAGGTCATGCGATACATTAGATACAAATTGAGATTTGATTTGGTCAAGTTCTTGAAGATGCTTGGCTTCTAATTCTAAATGTTCCTGACTCTTAATTTTATTGAGGTTTTCAAGGTATACAATCCTAGAGGCAAGGAGTGTTGCGATCAGACTAAATATGTAGTTGTGTGTTTGGGTGAAAAAATCGGTTTTACTATGTTCGGAATCTATAATTCCAAGAACTCGATTTTCATACATAATAGGAACACAGATTTCAGATTGTCCCTCCATACTTCCCTTTATATGTCTGCTATCTTGATTTGTATCTGGAATGATTTCAGTTTTACCACTTTGGGCAACTACTCCAATAATACCCTGACCCAAGGCAAGTTCCTCCGGAGCAAGTATAGTGGTGTCTGGTGAGTAGATAGAAAAACTTGCTGATTTTACGAAGGTCTCTCGTTTAGGATCATTGAGATAGATCTTGCATTCCTCAAGGTCAAGCATTGGGATTACCTCCGAGATGAGCAAGTTGAGCGTATCGGGAATGTTTTTGTTTTTTGAAGAAATTTTTGAAAATGCATGTACAATAAGTTCAATTTTTTTCACCAGAGGATTACCCTCCCAGGCATAATATTTGAGATTTTTTTGAATCAGGATATGAATCCCTAGAATAGCCGAGGCAAAGAAAATAGCGAAGATAAGTTGAGTAATCGCTGATACTGAATTAGACGCTTCAATACTTTGAATAGAAAAAACAATTGGGAAAGCTAAAGAGAAAACACCCAGAACATTGTAGAACAGATAACTTCGGTTCGTCAAACTGTTGGCATGTAATCCAAGCAGAAGAATCAAAATGAAGTCAAGGGTGAGCAAGTTTACATTTGAACTGACCTTTACAAGACTACTGATAATTAAAGGGGATATTACAGTACTAATTAATACCAAGTGAATGAGGTGTTTGCTCATTTTTTCATTGGTTATGCAAATGTAAAGGCAGATAAATGCGAGAGAGATAAACGCAAATGATACCGTATAGAAAGTCTGATTGACATTCGTTTGGTAATTTACAAACAATAAAAGTGTTTGAGATAAAAAATAAATGGTAGCTGTGAATAGGAATAACCGTTTTGGCTCCAAT
>JAQXAY010000078.1 GCA_029252685.1 Saprospiraceae bacterium
AACAAAAATTATCTAAACAGCCTTTTTTTATTATCAATATAGAAATATATTGATTACGAAATATTGAAAAAAACAAACTGAGAAAGTTTTGGTGAGAATAATAAGAAAGCTGTACAACAAATTTATATCCGAAGACAAAGATTTAGTTAAGAGGTTGTACCCAATAATTGGGTTCATTCCTGTCAACATGGAGATATTTAAAATTGCTTTTTCTCACAAATCTACTCCCGCAGAAAAGTCTTCTGCTGTTACCAATAACGAACGATTAGAGTATTTAGGAGACGCTGTACTAGGTACTATCGTTGCTGAATACTTATTTAAGAAATACCCTACTGAGAATGAAGGGTTTCTTACCAAGATGAGATCCAAAATCGTTAAGCGTAAATCTTTGAATAAGATCGGAGAAAAGATGGAGTTAGATATCCTTCTTTCTAAATACAACAAAACTAGATTGAGTAATTCAATGCTAGGTAATGCAGTTGAGGCTCTTGTTGGCGCTGTGTACTTAGAGAATGGTTATGATGGTACTATGAACTTTGTAGTCCGAAAGATCCTTAGGAATTATATTGATGTGGATGAGTTGGAGACGACTGATGATAATTACAAGAGCCAGTTATTGGAATGGTGTCAGAAAAATGGCAAGTCAGTATCCTACAGGCTTGTGGCACGATATAAACTTGACAAAAGAGATCGTTTTAAAGTAGCAGTTATGGTTGATAACCAAAAATTTGGTACTGCTGACGACTACAATAAAAAAGCTGCAGAGCAAACTGCTTCTCGTGAAGCACTGATTAAGATCGGTGTGATGATTCCTGTCCAAACTTAAATTTACCTTTCTTTGTAAGCCTACATACAATAGTAAATATGTTGAAAAAAACGTATTGTTTTTTTTTATGAATGTAAAGCGCTTATTTTATTATACTTCCAGAATAATTTTAAAAATTACCGATAAATGGGTAACTTAATGTATTGAATCCCATTACGTTGTACCCCTTGAATAGCAATCATTTTAATACTACATTTGAACTATTAACAAAAACTATTGGTATGAACATCCCGTGTATCTTGTATTTCCCATGCAGATAAACGGCCAAAAACTATTCTAATGGAACAAACACAAACAAATATTTTGATCGCAGACGATCATCCTGCAGTTCGTATGGGTCTCGTATCTCTTCTTAAGCACAAGCCCAACTACAAAGTGATTGGTCAAGTTGGCAATTCTAATGAAATTCCAAAGTATTTATCTTCCATCAAAACAGATCTTTTAGTACTAGACTTAAATATGCCTGGTCAAGATTATTCAGTTACAATTTCTGAAATCCAACAAAATCATCCAGGTGTTAAGATTCTTGTTTTTTCTGGGTATTTCGATAATGATCTAGAAAAAAGACTTAAAAAGATAGGTGTAGATGGTTATGTAACCAAAAACATTCACCCGTCAAGAGTTTTAGATTTACTAGTTGATGTTGTCGATGGAAAGAAATGTTTTATTTCAGATGAACTAGCAGAGAAAGCAAGTCTCGAAAAACAAATTTCAGACAAATTTAAAGACAGTTTTTGTAAAAGGCTCGGTATATCAAAAAGAGAGCAAGAAATACTTATCCTTATCAGTAAGGGTATGACAAGCCAGACTATCGGAAAGGCACTTTTTATAAGTAAATATACGGTAGAAACACACCGCAAGAATATCTTACGAAAACTGGATATGAATTCGAGCACCGAACTTGTAAAGTTCGCAATTAAACAAGGACTTGTGTAACTACACAAAGAAGTCAAATTATAATCTCAGTACACAAGAATTTATACCAGGAACGCCTTTGCTTAACGTAAAGGTGTTTTTTTTATTATTCTACGGTAAATCGCTGTGAAAGTACTTTGGGAATCTGAAGGATATAATCTCCAGACTCTTCAGGAACAGGAATGTAATATATATTTTGCCCGGATTGCACCCGATAGCTGTTTGACCAAACAACTTCAGAAACGGCATTGAAAAGATTAATCGTTAAGTTATTTGAAACTGGACTTGATATACTCAGTTTTGCCAAATCAAATCCTGATTGTACATCAGTTTCATAAAAAAAAGCTTTGGTCTGAAAGCTAGAACGACTAGGTTTTAAGTTGAAAGTTTTTGTGTAGTTACAACCTTCAGAACCCTCAAATTTTACAGTATAATAATTAGGGCTTAGCTTTTCAATACGCTGTCCTTTTGAGCCAGATTGCCAGACCCAATTCGATTTCGACATATTTACTCCATATACATTGGTAATTTCAATCACTCCATCCGCAGTAGAGTTTGAGCTGGGTGATTTTATAAAGTATTCAAGACCTAGATGTCCATTAGACTCAATTTCATAACCTGCGGTTACTTTACAATTGTTGTCATCAATAACTTCTACATAATAGTCTCCGGCACTTAGGTGCTCAGCTTTAACCGATCTCGAATCATTGTTCCAATAATAGTAATATGGCTCTTTGCCTCCTTCCACACTGATTTCTATAGAGGCATCAGATCCATCTAAGCAATTCAATGGCTTTAGAGTTTTGAGTTTGATCTCTGGCTTTTCAGGAACCTTGAATATAATTGGTTCAGATTTTAAAGTACATTTTCCTTTTGCCTGAATTTGATAACTATAGATTCCTTCTGGTAGGTTCTTTCTAGTTAATCCAGTAGCACCATCGTTCCAGACAACCATATCTGAAAAAATATTTTGATCAGCATGGATAGTGATGTAGCCACTTTTAGGCTTGTTACACGTTGGTTGCTTTATCTCTGTATTGTCTATTGGGATTGATCGCTCTTTATCCTCAAGAATTCTCCCTTCTTCCAGGTGGATGGAAATGTTCTCACTAGCCTTGTTTAAGACATGTATATTACTCGGATAATCTGAAAAACGTATAGCAGCATTTGGAGCTTGTTCAATTACCTTAAAAATCAATTTGGCAAAAATCAATTTCCCGTGCTTTGCTTGTAGTTTTCTTTTATCTATGCAGGTAAATCCTAATAGGCCGTCACTTATCTGGTTAGTGTTGAAGTATTCCATGTGTTTTTGCTTCCCAATAGAATCTTTTATCTCCAGTAATTCAAGCTCACTTGGATTCCAGTTTATGCTAAATTGGATACCTTGTATACCATCTTCCAATGACCCATATAGCTCTACTGTTTTTGTTTCTCCCAGTCCACAAGAGTTAACTTTGCTCATTGAGAGTATATTATTTATGCTTGGTGAAGTGGATTGTTCCTCTTGGTCTAGATCTCCTTTTACAATAAGTATGAAGTCCTGATTTATATCTTTTTTAACTTGGTTAATCGTATAGGTATTCTCAGGAGTGAAAAATCCTTTACTTGAATTAAGTGTTTCCCAATCTTCCCTTGACATTATAGAATATGCTGTCTTTGCGGAGAAGCCTGCACGTTCTCCTTTTATGAGTTTGAAAAGATACTCATAGTCATATTTGTCAACTGAACCATTATTATCCATGTCGGCCGCATGCAACAACATATCATCTTCAATCGGGTTTTCTCCCGAAAGGTGTTCTCTTAATCGGATAAGGTCATTAATATTTAGATAAGGAAGGCCCTCAGCGGCAAAAGAGAAACCGAACGCAATGTCCCTGCTTCCACCTTGTAGTGGGATACTAAATGATCCGAACCTTGACGCTTTGTGTCCCTCAATGTCTTGATTGATATCTTTTATTCGAATTCGATCTAAATGTTCTGGATAATTTGATGTTATATTTCCCTTAAGCCAAAAGTTTAGGTTTTTTAGGTCTTTTTTATATCCACCGCTTCCAGAACTATTAAGGTCTTTAATGATGAATTCAACATAATTAAAGCGATTGGAAATTACGATTCCTCTATTCTTTGCATTTGAATACTCAGTGAGTTTGACAATACCCTTGTCAAGATTATTAGAAAATGGGTGGATGTTTGATCCTTCTATCGTATAAAAGCTAAGCTGATCTATTTCAGGCGATGTATAATCTAATTCTTGAAAAGATGCCTTCAAGTCATTGATATCTTGCTTACTGAAATAAAATCTAACTTTATAATTCGTTTCTTTCTTCGTCTCTGGAAATAGATCAGCTTAGCTTTTATACAATAG
>JAQXAY010000063.1 GCA_029252685.1 Saprospiraceae bacterium
GTAATAGGATCGTTCATATACTTTAATAGGGGCATTGTACCCGAGCTTATCTGATCGCATATTAAAGAGATCGGATTGAATTGTTCGTATGGATATCGTCTGAATTCCTTCCTTCTCAAATAGAGCTTCCTCCACTTTTTTCTTGATCATATTCAAGGTCCACTTTTTTCGGGTGTTCCGCAGACACTGATCAATAACTTGATATCTAATTAGGGCATTTTTATTTTGAGGCATGCTTATATTTTTAGAGGAGCTAATTAAAGGAATTGAGCTTGCTAATCAAAATATCTGTGTAGAAATGACAAGGTATAAATACTAATATCTGATTATTGATGATGTTCTTAACCGATTCATATTTGGAGCTTTACACCCTCTGTTAATCTATATTTTACTGGTATTCAGCGCTTTGAATCAATGTGACTTTAAAGTTAATTTTTTCTACCCGTTAGTATCAAGTATTAAAAAAAATATTGTCTTTGTCCAAACACTTATTAGCCAAGAATTATGAATAACATGTTTTACAAATTTTATTTTCTTTTATGCTTTCAAAGCTAAGTTTACATAGGTTTCATGTCAATTTGCACTTTTTCAAACTTACTTTGTTTTAGATTTCTTTATATTCATACCATTAAATAAACAGGGGCTTGCTAGCTCTTTATTAAACCAAGTTTAGGAGATTGTATGAATTATAGAAGTCTGTTTAATTTGCCGGAGGATTGCCATTACTTTAACAACTCCTATATGGCACCTCAGCTAAAGTCTGTTACAGCTATTGGAAAGCAATTCCTTGAACAAAAGGAACGCCCTTACAATATTTTTCCGGCCGATTTTTTTAGCTATTCAGAGCAACTGAAGCAGAAATTTGCTCGGTTGATTCATTCAGATGATCCTCAGCGTATAGCTCTTGGGCCATCTGCATCCTATTGCTTGGCCAATGCAGCCAATAATGTTCCCTTGGTGCAAGGGGATGAAATCCTCCTGACCGCGGAGCAATTTCCTTCGAATGTATATTGCTGGGAAAAAGCTGCTGCAAATACTTCAGCCAAGGTTATGTTTATTCAAAAGCCTATCGAAAAAAGCATCTCTTGGACGGATCAAATCATTGAAGCCATCAATTCAAAAACCAAAGTGGTAGCAATGGGTCATGTGCATTGGGCTGATGGTAGTCTTTTTGATCTGATGCGTATTCGTAAAGCTTGTGATGCTGTAGGTGCATATCTTATAATAGATGGCACGCAGTCTGTAGGAGCACTGGGATTTTCAATAAAAGAAATCAATCCAGATGCTTTGATAGTCTCTGGCTATAAATGGATGATGGGAGCTTATGGTATGAGTCTGGCTTATTATGGACCTCGCTTTGATACTGGCAGCCCTATTGAAGAGAGTTGGATGAACCGAAAAGACAGTGAAGATTTTGCCGGTCTTGTCAACTATGAATCTGCATATAAATCTGGTGCAAACAGATACAGTATGGGGCAGAGCAGTTCCTTCGTATACTCCGCTATGCTGGATAAGGCCCTCGAGCATCTTTTGGATTGGGGTACTGACTCGATCCAAAATCACGGATTTGATATTATGCATCTCCTAAAGGCTGAACTTGATAATAGTCCATTTACATTCGGAGAACAGGGGGAGCATGCAGGTCATTTATGGTCTTTGAAGTTGCCTGAGGGTTTAGATAAGAAACAACTGAAAGCCAAGCTAAAGGCGCACAATGTCTACCTCTCTATACGAGGAGATTATATTCGAATTGCAAGTCATCTATACAATAATGATCGGGATGTAGAAGTATTAGCCAATGTTTTAAAGCAATTCTAGACTATGAATATGCCCTCTTGGAAACGTGCCCTTAAGATTATAAGTTTAAGCCTATTTGCTTTGATGGTCGTCCTATTGATTCTAGTTAATGTTCTGGCAAAACAATTGGTCAAAGAAGAGGCAGAAATGCAAAGTGGCCTAAAGGAAATGGGACAGCATCAGCCAATTCACACAGATTTCCTGAACATCGAGAACTATGGAGAAATACGATATGCACATATAGGAATAGACAGTTTACCGCTGTTGATCTTGGTTCACGGGTCTCCAGGTGACCTGAATGCATTTGATTCTTGGTTTGCAGATACCCTTTTGACTTCTAGGTATCAGTTGCTAGCCTATGATAGACCTGGTTTTGGCTTGAGTAAAATGGATGTTCAAAAGAAGCTGGAAGTACAAAAACGCTGCGTTTTAGCAATATTAGATCATATAAAGGCACCCTCTTATTTTATACTCGGGCATTCCTATGGAGGTGCCGTTGTTCTTTCTTCAATGCTAGAAGAAAGAGAAACAATTGAACACAGTATCATTGTAGCGGGATCGGTAGATCCTGAATTGGAACCTAGAGAATGGTGGAGGCCTATAATAAGTAGTGATTTAGTTTCTTGGACTTTACCGAGGATGCTACGTTCTAGTAATCAAGAGATTGAAGCCTTGTATGATGAGCTTCTCTTGTTGGAGAGCGGAGTGGATACAGCTGTGGATTTACCATTGACCGTGTTTCAAGGATTAGATGATAAACTTGTTCCCGCAGCAAATGCTGATTATCTTAATCATAAGATTCCGGGTAGCGAAACTGTCTGGTTTGAGGACGAAGGACACTTTATCCTGTGGTCCAAGCAGGCTGATATTGTAGATTATCTCATAAACTTAGTTGATGAATAGATTAGCATTTAATTCGAAAAATTTTCTTCTGTTCCTTTGCTTGAGCTTTTTTCTAAGCTGTAATTCGACAGAACAACATGCCAATATACGAGTTGCAGTAGCTGCAAACTTTTATCCTTTAATGCTAGAATTAAAGCAGGATTTTGAGCAACTGCATGCAGTTGAAGTAGACCTAATCAGCGGTTCCTCAGGAGTTTTGTCTAGTCAGATTCGGCAAGGAGCTCCCTACGATGCTTTCTTTTCTGCAGATCTTGATTACAGTATGGATTTATACGAAGATGGGTATAGTGCGCAGCTTCCAAAGATTTATGCTAAGGGTCGTATGGTGCTTTGTTCAAATACTGGCACCGTTGATCTAAGTTCACTTTGCATGGGAGGTAAAAATACAAAGATTGGTATTGCAAATCCTAAAACAGCTCCATATGGAAAAGCAGCTTTGAAGTTTTTACAAACCCAAACCTGTTTCACCGAATTGGAACCTAGGCTTATCTATGCTAATAATATCAATCAATTGGATCAGTATATTTCCAATGGGGTAGTGGGGCTTGGGATTACAGCAGCTTCTTCTATTGAGATGAAGTCTTTTTTAAAAGATTATCAAATACTCTCATTTACAGAAGGTTTGGAACAGACTTTTGTCTTGCTCGATGGAAAAAAGACGCCTCATAGATTGAGTCAGCAGTTTCTAGACTATATACTTTCGGAAGAGATTCAGGAAATTATTGTTTCAAAAGGTTACAGATTATAGCATATTTGTAAGGTAAAACCTTTTATATGGATTGGTCTCCGTTTTTGCTATCCTTCAAACTTGCATTACTTACCGCTTTGGTACTGTTGCTTATTGGTATTCCATTAGCCTATGCATTGAGTTTTGTGAATTGGCGGGGAAAACGCTTAGTTCAGGCATTGATAGCTTTGCCTATGGTTTTACCACCCACTGTACTCGGATTTTATTTTTTATTGGTCTTTAGTCCACAAAGTTCTATTGGAACATTCTTGAATAGCTTTTTTGATTTACAGTTGGTGTTTTCCTTTTCAGGTCTGTTGCTAGGGTCTATTATATATTCTCTGCCCTTCATGGTTCAACCAATTCAAAATGCTTTTGAGCAACTTCCTAATGATATGCTTCAGTTTGCCCGAGTACTTGGAAAAGGCAAATGGGCTATTTTCAAAAAGATCATACTCCCAAATTCAGTAAAAGGTATTGCAACAGGATTGGTTTTGAGTTTTGCACATACCCTGGGTGAGTTTGGTTTGGTGCTTATGATTGGCGGAAATATTCCCAATGAGACCCGAGTAGCATCAATTGCAATCTATGAATCGGTCGAATTGATGCAGATGGAGCAGGCGAATCAATATGCCTTAATACTATTACTCATTAGTTTTGTGGTCTTAGTGTTTATTTATTCTTTGGGTAATAATTCTAAAAGGCTGGTGCGATGGTAGCGATTAGAGTAGAAAAATATTTGGAAGTAGGTGGAGCAAAAAAACAATTTAGCTTTGCGTGTGATCTAGAGGATAATTCTATTCTTGGAATCACAGGACCTTCAGGTTGTGGGAAAACGTCTTTACTTAAACTTATTGCAGGACTCATAGATCCTGACTTTGCTTATATCTCAACTGGAGCTGAAATTCTTATAAGTACTAAAGAGGGAATTGAATGTCCAATTGATAAGCGCTCTGTAGCGATGGTCTTTCAAGATCAGGCTTTGTTCCCAAATATGACTATCGAGGAGCATATTCGATTTGTCAATAAGGGTTTTCAAAAGACCGAATTAGAACGTTTATTGCTTCGTTTAGGCCTTGATAAGCAGCGTAATACTTATCCAGACAAATTGTCTGGAGGTCAAAAGCAAAGACTTGCAATATTGCTAGCTCTAGTTTCTGACCCACAACTGCTTTTATTGGATGAACCTTTCACCGCTTTGGATGATGAGACGCGCGACGATGTTTTATCTTTATTGAAAGAGTGCGTAGAGCTCAAGCGTCTGCCAGTAATACTTGTAAGTCATCAAACAGCTATACTGCAGCAGTTCTGTACCAAACTTATCAAGCTCCCTGCATTATAGATATAATTTCTTTACTCGGACAAGAGGTCCAGGGCACAAGGCCTGATGACAATTTTCACAAGCACCTACCATTTGATTATAACTATCCGCAAGATCAGTTTTAGAGGCTTTTTTATAGGTATTCAATGCATTTAAGTAGGCTTGGCCAAATATTTTATAACGTTCTGAAGCTACCTTGTCCGGATCAGCTGCATCACTTGTAAAAAGTGTTTGTTCTTTTGTCTTAAAAGTATATTTTTCACCGTTGATACAGGCGTTTTTCGCCAAAACAGTTTCATCGTGAATACTCTTCATGAAGGATGCAAGCTCCGTTTCTCCATTGGGGTTTGTGAAATTCCCTGTTACTTTTTTCTCCACTTTTGTACAGGCAAGTAATGAGATTAATACTAAAGTTAGAGTGATATATATCTTTTTCATGATCTTGGTTTAGTAAGAGGTAGTAACATCACTATCGATGACAAGATAGAAGTCTGCTTTGCCCAATTCTTCTGCGTCAAAGCTATGAATATCCTCTTGAATAAGTGTGGTGATAGTCATCATATCCAAATCAGATTGGCTTTGTTCAATGTACCATAAGATACTACTGAAGTAATCAGAATGGTATGCGCCATTAATATGAAGGAATAGTGCTTTTCTGTCCCAAGATTTAAGGATGAAATGTGCCATCGTTGCATCTTTTATGGCTTGAGCCTTGGGTAAGGTAGCTCCACCATGCCCCCCCATCATGCTAAGCATATCCTTGTAAGGCTTAAGTTCTGCATCATAGGTTATTGGAAGGGGAGCTATATAAGTTAATTCTTCTTCCGTTAGTGTGTTTAGTCCCTCAAAATCTTCTTTGTATACAATGCGTGCAAACTTTCTAGGGATATTTGTACCGAAATAAGCTATGCCATTTTTTTCGCAAATTCTAATAAGGGTTGATAGTCTGTCTCATAATTGTTCCAAAATCTGATAAGTGTATCTGCATCAGATTTCGATAGTGATCCATCAAGGTATTGCTGCAGGTATGATTCATTATCTCGCTCAAACATTTCAACTCCAATCTGTAAATTGCGTTCTGCCATTATGGATTTAGAAAACTCCATCTGTAACCAGTGACAAATGGGATTGTTGTGTAATTCTCCAAAGAAAACCAGGTCTTTTTCCTTGGATGCTTTTACCATTTTCTTGAAGCTTGTCTTCTTCCCTTTTGAATTATAGAGCTGATATGCTTGTAATCCTTTTTGTGCATCTAGTAGGGTAGAACTGAATAGAATGATGAATACTAAGAATATGTTTTTCATGTCTCTGATTTCTTTAAAATTTTCCGGATGCTTCAAGATAGGGAATGACTAATAATATTAAGTCATCCTATTTGAAAAATCTAAAATTGATGTGCAGATTTAATGAAGTTAATTACCTATTTTCGTGCAAAATTAAAAAGGGATGGAACGGATCAGTGTCTTCGATATGCTCAAGATTGGGATTGGCCCCTCTAGTTCACATACATTAGGACCTTGGCGAGCAGCACAGGCATTTTGTAAGGAGCTAAAGGAAGAAGATGTGTATAGCAGTACTGATCGAATTTTAGTTCAGCTATATGGCTCATTATCCCTGACAGGGGAGGGACATGGTACTGATCTAGCAATTGTTATGGGGCTTTCAGGTACTGACCCTGTAACTGTTGAATTAGAGAAAATCAATTCAATTCCTTTTGATTTAAAAAGAAATCAGGTGCTTTGGCTTGCAGGTGAAAAACAAGTAAGCTTCGATTTTGACACCGATATTCAGTTTCATAATGATCAATTCTTGCCTTTTCATTCCAATGGTATGCGCTTGAGTAGTTATTCCGAGGGTGGAACACTACTATATGAAACGACTTATTATTCTATTGGGGGAGGCTTTTTTGTTACTGAAGATTCTGATGTTAATACATTGAAAAAAGAGGTTGAACTTCCTTATCCAATAGATTCTGCTGACGATTTAATCAATCATTGTACTTTAAATGGTCTTCAAATTTCAGATGTGGTAGCCGCCAATGAAAAGGTTTGGCGATCAGAAGAAGATTCTAAGCTCGGCTTGTTGAGAATTTGGGATGTGATGTTAGAATCTGTATATAAGGGTTGTCATACAGCGGGTGAATTGCCTGGAGGTCTTGGTGTTAAGCGTAGAGCATTCAATATTTTTCGAAAGTTATCAGCGGGTAAATTTGTTTATAGTAATAAGCATGAATGGCTTGCGGAGGTGTCCCGTGTAGATCCTAATTTTCAGGATCTTGTAAAATGGATTTCTGCTTTTGCTATGGCTGTCAATGAGGAGAATGCAAATTTTGGAAGGATCGTAACTGCACCGACTAATGGCTCAGCAGGTGTGATTCCTGCCGTACTGGCTTATTTAATTGCTTTTTGTGGGCATTCAAAGGATTCAGATGGTATCGTTCGTTTTTTGATGACAGCAGCTGAGATAGGTTCTATTTTTAAAAAAGGAGCAACTATATCTGCTGCAATGGGTGGTTGCCAGGCTGAGATTGGTGTTTCCTCTGCAATGGCAGCAGGTGCATTGACTGAAGCCCTTGGTGGTAGTCCTGAACAATGCCTAATGGCAGCTGAGATTGCAATGGAGCATCATCTGGGTTTGACTTGTGATCCGGTAGGTGGTTTGGTACAAGTACCTTGTATCGAGCGAAACAGTATGGGAGCAATGAAAGCAATCACTGCCTGTAATTTAGCCCTGGAATCTGATCCAAAAAATGCTAAAGTGAGCTTAGATAAAGTTGTAAATACCATGTTTGAAACGGCAAAAGACATGCACATTAAGTATAAGGAAACTTCTCAAGGAGGTCTCGCTGTACAAGTTGCTGCCCATCTATCAGAATGTTAGATTATCACCTTTCAAAGACTTAATGACATTTATCATTGTTTATACTTATTAGGTCGTTATTGGGGAAACAATTTCCAGATAATACTGATGTAGGTATATAACGCTCTAGTTCAGGGTCTCTAAGTGCATATTTGAGGAAATCTAGCAAAGCTTGTTTTTCTGTGGCTGTTAGATCTTCAATAGGACTTAATTCGATGGAATTACTT
>JAQXAY010000103.1 GCA_029252685.1 Saprospiraceae bacterium
ACCTTAGAATAATTTCAATCTTAACTTAGCCATACCTTTCACATACCTTTTATACCAAGGTAGCTTTACAAACCACTTCACTAATTTATTAAAATTCAGACTAAGCCTTCAAAGGTTAGTTTTATAATAAATCGCTTCACACACCAAATAAAGATTAAAGTTTTCATTTTTGGTTAGTTATGGATATTCGGACGAAACTCATATGGATAACACCAATATACAGAATAACAGTTTTGCAACTGAATATCTTATAAGTTTTAATGGTATTGAAGCCGTAGACCTTTGGTCACGGCTTTTTTTATGGATTCATTTTTGCAAGGATTCTTTGCAGCAGTGAAACAGAGGCCGTCTGTACCTTGATTGTTGCTTGCATCCCTGGTTTTATCTCTAATTCCTTCTTCTTGCTACTTTGAAAGGAGTCCAGGGAAAGATTAAAAGCATAAAATCCATTTTCATTCTGAGATTTAAATTCCCCTAATTCTGTACTTAAATAACCAAATCTTTGCTTAGGGAAATCGTCAAGATAAATCTTCACAGACTTACCCATTTTTACCTTATGAATATCTTTTGCAGGAATTTTAAATCGAATAGTAGGATTCAAAGGATAGGGATATAACAAGCCAACAATTTTTCCGTTCTTATGAAAAGAACCTAAGACCACATCACTACCCCATTGAACACTGCCATCCATAGGCGCAATAATATTCATATTAGCAATTTGAAGAATCAGGCTATTTCTAAGATCGTTGACTTGGTTTTCAAACTCAATCGCTGCTAAGCCCTTATCCAAATGCAAGATTTGCTTCTCAGAATCAAGTATTTGCTTGAGCTCTTCGTGCTCAGAGTCTAGCTTCACCTGTTGAACTAAGAGTTCAGCAATTTTTTGCCTGACATTAAGCACCTCTTTTCCCCATCGATCTAACTCTTGCTTACTCAGTTCTCCCATTTCAAATAGTTGCTTATTTGATTGAAAATTACTGTTTACAAGATCGAGTTCATTTTGATTCAGCCGCTGCAGTTCAATTAATTTTTCTCGTTCACTATTGAGATTTAATAATTTAGTTCTGTTTTGACTGGCATTTTGAACAAACCGGAGTTTTATTGGATCAAGCTTAATATTTTGGTAAGATGCCACCACCGCATTCCATGCATATTGAAGTTCCCCTAAATTGCTAACTAAATTTAAATCTACATACCCCTCTTGGCCGATAGAATCCAAAAACGACAAAGCAACTTTCAAGCTTTGTACTTTAACATCATCCTCAATGACCAACAAAGACTTTCCTTTTTCCTGCATACTAGAGCTATCAAGAAAAATTATCTTTCCCTCTGTCTTTAACTCCAGCGGGTACGATGGCTGCATTGTACTGATTTGACCAGTGGTTAGAATTCGACTTGGTAAAGGAAGAAGGATAAACCCTAGAACAAAAAATATCAAGACTATCAAGATCGTCCAAAAACTTAATCTAAAACTTGATCCGCGCGCTTCGAACGAACTAAAAGGGTTTGGTTTTTCTTTCATAACTAAAAAATACTAATAAAATACACTAACAATCCAGTCCTTTTCAGTCAGATTTACTGATAATAAAAAAGCGAGTGATATAACACTCGCTTTTTGTGCCCACGACTAGAGTCGAACTAGCACGTCCAAATAGGACACAAGGCCCTCAACCTTGCGCGTCTACCAATTCCGCCACGTGGGCCAATATATAATTGGAATTACAAAAATAATCAAATTTTTCTTATTCGGAAGCAGCTAAAGCTGATTTTAAATAATCAATTACCTGTATCTCCATAGCATCTACTCCCCTTACATCAGCTAAGTACACTGAAACCCAATCTACTAAATGAACAAGATACATAGACTGCACAAGCAAGGAATCTCCTCTAGAATATAAATCCATTACTGCACCGGCATAATTTGAAATAATCTCCTTATTAATCTCTATCCTTCGCTGATTCCTGCTAAAATCGGTTCTATTTCTTAGGAAAATCACAAAAGCATTGGAATTATTCGTTCGCCAACCCACAAGCTCATTGTGATTCATCTCTGGTATTACATGATGCCAAGCTAGAATCTTACTATTTTCATTAAGCTGTTGACGAAATCGTATAGCTACAGGCTCTAACTCGGAACAAGCGTATATAATAGGAAGTCTACCTTCTAAAAGATTGGCGATGTGCGCTGCTTTTTCTTGAATCTGATCCTGCTCATTATTAAGAAGCGTTGCAGCCTCAGCAACCTGATCCAAAAAAGAGGCATCTGTAAACCCAAGTTTATGCAGAATACCAAGTTGCTGCACCATAGAATAGCCCAGACAGGCCCTTGGTGCTGGTTTGCCTTCTGGCAACTTCACAAATTCAAAATCTTCTGATTTACTTTTTTCCTGCAGAAGTCCCCCGGAGGAAATTCCGATAACATGGGCACCTGCTTTCAAATATTGCTCCAAACAGATCAAGGTTTCTTCTGTTCCTCCAGAATAAGAAGAGGCTATGGCAAGCGTGTTAGGCCCAACATAAGCAGGCACTTGGTAGTCTTTCGTTACAGTAATTGGAACCTTACAAACAGAGCGCACAAAAGATTGCACAAAATTTGCCCCAATGCCTGAGCCACCAAGACCAACAATATGTATGTTCTGAATTTCTTGCTCTGGTTTTTTTAATTCAATTGCTTGCGAAAGAATAAGCGCTTCTTGCAATTGCTTTGGAAAATATTTTATTTGATTCTTCATCTATAACTTCTAAACATTAGGTTTTCCTAACAATTTAAACATATTTGATTTATATGTTTCAACTCCTGGCTGATCAAATGGGTTCACATCAAGCATATAAGCACTTACCCCACATGCATATTCAAAGAAATAAAACAGATATCCAAGATTGTAGGTGTCTGCCTTTTCCATTTTAACAATTATATTTGGTACTCCACCATCATAATGTGCTTGAAGAGTTGCCTCCTCAGCCTTCTTGTTAACATAATCGAGTGTCTTACCTTCAAGATAATTCAACTTATCAAGATCATCGGCTGTTCCTTGGATGACCATTCCAGCTGCACTTTCTTCTACATGCAACAAGGTTTGAAAAAGGTGACGCTCGCCATCCTGAACATACTGACCAAGACTATGAAGGTCGGTTGTATAGGAAGCAGATGCAGGAAATATACCCTTATGCTCTTTACCTTCACTTTCGCCATATAGTTGTTTCCACCATTCAGCGAGGAAATGTAAGCGTGGCTCATAGTTGATCATCATCTCAATTTTGAACCCGGACTGATACAAATGATTCCGCACAACAGCATATTGCAACATTGGATTTTCGTCATATGTGTTGTCCACATCTTTCATAGCTGCCTCAGCACCTGAAAGCAAGGCATTGATATCAACTCCAGCTACAGCCAAAGGCAGAAGTCCCACAGGGCTTAAGACAGAAAATCGCCCACCAACACTAGGGTCAATAACCAATTTTTCATAGCCTTCATTCTTAGCCATCCCCGTTAACGCTCCTCTATCAGGATCTGTAGTAAGGAAAATCCGATCTTTTAAATCTTTACCATACCGTTTTTCAAGTTCACTTTTTAAAAACCTAAAAGCGA
Source organism: Saprospiraceae bacterium (assembly GCA_029252685.1). Lineage (GTDB taxonomy): Bacteria > Bacteroidota > Bacteroidia > Chitinophagales > Saprospiraceae > AM-2324. The sequence continues at coordinate 3,593 of JAQXAY010000103.1, forward strand.
TTGCTGGTTCTGTGGTCGTACCAGACTTTGAGATCACATTTAAACTAAAACTTCTGTCCCCAATGAGGTCAATAAGGTCTTTCAAGTATTGCGGAGACATATTTGTTCCAGCAAAGAAGATAGCGGGCCCATCGCGTTTTTCAGCTGATAATTCATTATAGAAGTGATGCTTAAGAAAGTGTATGCCGGATTTAGCACCGAGATAGGAACCGCCAATACCTATGACAATTAATACCTCACTATTCAAGCGAATGCTATTCGCAAGGGATTGTATTCTTTCCGTCTGCGCTTTCATTCGGCTTGGCAAATCCATCCAGCCCAAAAAGTCATTTCCTTTTCCTGTCTTAGCTTGTAAGGATTTTGAAGCTTCAATTGCCTCATTCTTAAGCCTTACCAATGTCTTTTCGTCAATGAATTTTTGACTGTACTTAAAATCTAGGGATAGTCTCATCTTTTAAGAGTATCTAATCTTAGTTTGAAGAAAATTGTGTAACAAAATTAATCTGGTAGGACATGAGCAAACAAGATAATAAATTAAGGGCACCTCACCTAAAATTGGGGCAAATTGGCGAAGAATTAGTGGTAGAATTTCTAGAAATGACTAAGCACAAAATCCTTGAAAGAAACTGGCGATCTGGACGTGCTGAGATAGACATTATTGCACAAACAAACGACTCCACACTATTATTTATAGAGGTCAAGACTAGATCCAAGGTAGACTTTGGACTTGGTTCCCAATCTATTGGTAAGCGAAAAAAACAACTTATACTGGATGCTGCGGTTGTTTATTCCGAGCTCAAAAATCACTCAAAAGATATTCGTTTTGATGTTGCAAATGTTATAATCGATGCCAAAGGTGAGGTGATCTTAGAATATGCTCCCGATGCATTTTTTGATGAGTTTTAGATTATTAAATTAATTCTACACTTCTCCTTATATTTGCATACATTTTGTAATTAGAAATTCAGCGATGTCAAACGAGAAGATCATATTTTCAATGTCTGGAGTGAATAAATATTTCACCTCTGGAAAGCAAGTTTTAAAAAATATACACCTTTCCTTCTTCTATGGAGCAAAGATTGGAGTTCTAGGTCTGAATGGATCTGGTAAATCAACACTGCTTAAGCTCATAGCAGGAGTAGACCAAGATTATCAGGGTGATATCTTCTTTGAAAAAGAATTTAAAATTGGCTACCTCGAACAGGAACCACAGCTTGACGAAAGTAAGACTGTAAGAGAAATTGTCGAGGAGGGCGTTCAACATATTGTAGACCTAGTTAAGGCATACGATGCACTCAATCTAAAATTCAACGACCCCATGTCTGATGATGAGATGAATAATCTGATCGTAAAGCAAGGGGAGATGATGGAACAACTAGAGCATTTAAATGCATGGGAACTCGATCATAGACTTGAAACAGCAATGGAGGCGCTTAGATGCCCTCAAGGTGATGAAAATATTCAGCATTTATCTGGTGGAGAAAAAAGAAGAGTTGCCCTATGTAGACTTCTATTAAGTAATCCAGATATTCTTTTATTAGATGAGCCGACCAACCACTTGGATGCCGAGTCGGTGCACTGGCTAGAGCAATACCTTCAAGAATTCAAGGGTACAGTAATTGCAGTAACCCACGATAGATATTTCCTAGACAATGTTGCAGGATGGATACTTGAACTTGACCGTGGAGAAGGAATTCCTTGGAAAGGAAATTACTCTTCATGGCTTGACCAAAAAGCCAAAAGACTTGCTCAAGAAGAAAAGCAAGAGTCCAAAAGAAGAAAAAACCTTGAGCGAGAATTAGAATGGACTAAAATGTCTCCAAAGGCTAGGCAAACAAAATCCAAAGCTCGTCTTAGTGCCTACGACAAATTAGCTTCGGAAGAGGTTAAAGACCGTGAAAAGAAACTACAGCTCTTCATTCCAAATGGTCCAAGACTGGGTGATGTAGTAATAAAGGCTGAAAATATAAAGAAATCGTTTGGGGATCGAATCTTAATCGACGATCTTAGTTTTGAAATTCCTAAAGCAGGAGTTGTAGGAATCATTGGAGCCAATGGTGTCGGAAAATCGACCTTATTCCGCATGATCATGGGACAAGAGCAACCTGACTCAGGAAGTATGCAAGTTGGAGAAACTGTTGAGCTTGCCTATGTCGATCAATCACACAAAGACTTGCTCCCAGAGAAATCAATCTTTGAAGTAATTTCTTCCGGAAATGAGTTTATCGAATTGGGCAACCACTCCTTAAATTCAAGGGCCTACATCAGTCGATTCAATTTCACAGGACAAGACCAACAAAAGAAAGTAGGAGTCCTATCTGGAGGGGAAAGAAATAGAGTTCATCTAGCCATGACACTTAAAGAAGGTGGAAATGTGCTTCTTCTGGATGAGCCGACCAATGATATAGATGTTAATACGCTTCGAGCTTTAGAAGAAGCTATCGAAAATTTTGCTGGCTGTGTACTTCTGATATCACACGACCGTTGGTTTATTGATAGACTTGCAACTCATATCTTGTCTTTCGAAGGAGATTCTGATGTTCAATTCTTTGAAGGAAACTTCTCCGATTATGAAAAAAACAAACGTGCTCGTCTTGGAGATGTAACTCCTAAAAGACCGAGATTTAAAAATGTAATCAATAAATAAGAACTTAAAAGCGGCCATTCAAAATGGCCGCTTTTTTTTATATTACAAAATGAGTAAAGTAATTATCATAGGGGCAGGACCAGCAGGTCTAGCCTGCGCAGGTTCTCTACGCAAAAAAAATATCCCATTCGTAATACTTGAGAAAAGTGACACAATCGCAAAGTCCTGGGTCGACCATTATGACAGACTAAGTTTGCATACTATCAAGGAATTATCTGCCCTGCCACACATGCCTTTCCCAGACGATTACCCTACCTATATACCTAAAAACACACTATTAGAGTACTATGAAAATTATTGTACCAACTTTGAAATAAGACCAATATTCAATTCAACAGTAAACCAGATTACCGAAGATCATAGCAAATGGAAGGTGCGCTGCTCCAATGGACAGGAATACACAAGCGAGACCATCATAGTTTGTACTGGATTTAATCAAGTTCCATATAAACCTGACTTTGACGGCTTAGAATCATTCGAAGGTTCTATTATCCACAGTCATACCTACAAGAATCCAGCACAGCTAATAGGAAACTCCGTCTTGGTCGTTGGCATGGGAAACTCTGGCGCAGAAATCGCACTCGATTTGAGCTTACATAACAAAGATACAGACATTAGTGTAAGAGGACCTGTCAATATAGTCCCAAGAGATTTTTTAGGAAATCCTACTCAAAAAACTGCTAAAAAACTAGCTATTCTACCTACATTTATTGGTGATCGTATAGGAAGACTTGTACAAAACATAAGTATGGGCAATCTAAAAAAATATGGTCTTGAACAAGCAAAACTATTTCCCGCTCAGCAATTGCGAGAATATGGTAAAACTCCAGTTATAGACCTAGGAACCATTCCACAAATAAAAAAAGGTCGAATAAAAGTTCAGCCAGAAATTCTAAAACTGAGTGCAAAAGATGTTCACTTTAAGAACGGAACACAAAAAATATACGACCATATTATTCTAGCAACAGGCTACAGATCCAAAGTTGAATCCTTTGCACCTTTCGTAAAGGATCACCTAAATGAACAAGGACATCCGAACAAATTGATACTGAAAAGTCAAGGAAAAAACCAGGCTTGTTTTGTAGGATTCAATGCCTACGCAAGTGGGCTACTCGAAAGCATTTATGAGCAAGCAATTGAAGTTGCTGAAATACTATCCAACAGATAAGGTAGGCTCCAATTTTCTACAAACTTCTTTGATCTGAAGCTCAAGGTTGCCGTACTCAAATCCCAACAGTTGTTTGGATTTGCTATTATCATACTCCTGAACTGAAAATGCAGATTTTGTCGTTTCTCTTGTAACTAATGGTTTTGCACCCGTAAATAAACATCGAATAAAATCTAGTCTCCAAACAAGAGCTCTAACGAATAGACCAACTTGTTTGTAGGGTTTAGGCACTCCAAAACCCTCTGCCATCCAATCAAACACTTGCCTATAGGAATAATTTCCTTGGCTAAGAATGTAACGCCCTCCTTTAAGGTCAGTATCCAACAAATTAATCATAAAAGAAGACACATCACTCACGTCTACGAATCCTGTAACACCCTCAGTGTAATAGGGAAACTTTTTGTGTACATTTTTGAACATCTTACTCGAGCCCTTCTCTGGAAAACCAACTCCAAGTATAATAGCAGGATTAACAATAGCAGCTTTCAAACCTTCTGCAACTCCTCGATGAACCTCCATCTCAGAGTAATACTTAGATTTAGAATAGTTAGATCTACTTCCATCATCTTCCCATTCGTCTGATTCAGAAATCTGTTGTCCAACCTTCTTCGGATGCCCTAAAGCTGCAATAGAACTTACATGTATGAGTTTTATATTGGGATAATCTAGACAGGTATTAACGATATTAGCTGTTCCCTCAATATTGACCTCCATCATCTGCTCAACATCTCTAGGGTCGAAGGAAACTATAGCAGCACAATGAAAAACTACAGCAGCTTGTTTAAGTCCTTTTTCTATAGATTCAAGATCAAGTACATCCCCTTCTATCCATTCGACCTTTGACTCCAAGCCGCCTAAGAGCGTCATATCACTTTGACTCCGGCGCAAAGCCAGAACTGTATAACGACCAGATTCAATTAAGGTCCTTATAAGTTCAGCTCCTAGCAATCCTGTTCCACCTGTTACAAATGCTTTGATCATTCTTTTCTTTTCAAAATCTATTTTGGATAAAAAATCCCGCCGCCTACACTATCTCTATCTGCTCCAGTAACAGAGCTAAAAACATTTGGCAATTCTAGCATCCTTAATCCACCCGCAAGCACCATCAGCATAGCTTCTTTCATATCTGAAATAGCTGGATTCCGTTGATGATTAACTAGCTTATATTTTTCACAGGAGAAATTAAGTAATTGATCTACTAAAAAAGTATTTTTCGCACCACCACCACTTATAAATATACTTATACATTCACTATCTGGATTAAACCTTAAATAGTGCAGTATTGATTTTTCAAACTGCCTTACTAAAAGTCGAACACAGGTAGCTAACTTGTCTGAGATAGATGCGTCGAAAGCATCGACAATAGGCCACATCTGTTCTCGAATCTCTAAATTATCTAAACTCTTTGGACCTTCTAAGGAAAAGAAATCTAAAGCTTCAAGTTGATTCAATAGTTCTTCTTGTACTTCACCTGATGCAGCAATTGCTCCCCCATCGTCAAAAGGAAATCCCATCTTAAGAGACAACTCATTGAAGAACTGATTTGCAGGAGCTATATCATATCCCCAAAATTTGTCTCCGTATGCATAACTGACATTAGCAATCCCTCCAACATTTAGAAACATATCTGTATCTGGAAATACATACTTATCAATCAAAGGAGCCATTGGAGCACCTTCACCACCATAAGCCATATCCATATTTCGAAAGTCTCCTATTGTCTTGAGCCCCGTATGCGCCGCAATATGAGAAAGAGATCCAATCTGGCAAGAATAGCCATGCTTAGGCTCATGAAGCACTGTATGCCCATGAGATGCAATAAAATCAACCTTTTGCTCCGACCTCTGCTCTAGAAAGGTCTTAACACTAACTCCAAAAAAAACACCCAAGTCTTTATCTAACTTGACAAACTCAGCAACGCCTAGTTTGTCAGCTTTTGACAGTTTCGATTGCAAATCTTCTGAAAAGGCAATGCAGGCATGGTCTAACAAATTTAGCTCTATAGTATCGACTTTGCGAGTTTGCTCATCATAAACACAATGCATGGAGCACAATGCTAGATCAAGTCCATCAAGCGAGGAACCAGACATCAATCCTACACCAAGCATGTTATGCGCTTTAAGTCTCTTCACTATTTTCTCTTAAGGGATTCAGTAAATTCAGCTACAGCTTTTATCTCTTCCTCATCTAAAGTTGATTTGAAAGCTGTCATTAATTTACGACCATTTGTTATAACTCCAACCTTTTCCTCTATAGTCAAGGCAGATTTAGTGAGATCAAATGCTCCACTTGTCCCCATATTACCATACATGCCATGACAGCTCACACAATATCTCTTATAAATCTTGGAGCCATCCACTACCTGCTTTAAATCCTTTTTCATATTTCTGTCAGAAGATTTCTTTTCGGAGCCACAGGCAAAAATCACACAAACTAAAAACAAAAACACTATATACTTTTTCATCCCATTCCGGTATTACACATAGGAAACTTTCTTCGTTTCCAGCATGAAAAACAATTTAATAATTGGCAAAAAACCTATACGGCAAAATATTGAAAATAAATTTTACAATATGACCACAAACCTATTGTATACATAGTTTGAATACAAACTTAAGCTAAGGTTAATTTATCCTTAAAATTTTATAATTCATCTAAAAAAACTGTGGAAACTTTAAAACCTTTATTAGTTTCCGGTGTTTTTCCAACTGAATCATCTAATAGAAAACAACTTAAATGGAGAAATTACTGGAACGAAGTAGAGATTTATTTTTAAAATATGGTATTCGAAACATTACCATGGATAAATTGAGTGCTGATTTGGGCATTTCAAAAAAGACTCTCTATCGTACCATACCGAATAAATCAGCACTTATAGAAAAAATTGTCAGTTCATTTCTAGAAGAGCAAAAATTGGAGATTCAGGCAGTGAAACCTAATACAAAAAATGCCATTGAGGAAATGCACCTAATGGCAGAAAAGGCGATTGTTCACATTCGAAGAATGCTTCCAAATGTAACTTTTGAACTTCAAAAATACTACCCTGAATCTTGGCAATTAATCGAAAATCACAATATTGGTTTTCTGCAAGAAGTAATCAAAGAAAATTTAAAAAGAGGCATATCAGAAGGTCTATATCGTTCTGATCTAAACCTTGATATTATTCCAATATTCTACGCCTCAAAAATTGCTGTAGTAGTGGATTCGTCCCTATATCAACAATACGGCTATGGACAGGATACTGTATTCAAAGAATTTGTTTTATACCACCTACATGGAGTAGTATCAAACAAAGGAAAAGATTTAATCAATAACTACTTTAACTTTTAACGACAAAGCAAAATGATAAAGAAAAGTCAGCTTGTCACTTTAGTTTTTGCCACTTTCATTGCCTTTAGCTTTGCTGAGGTCAATGCACAAGAACCAATGGTTTTTAACCTTGAACAGGCAATAACATACGCACAGGACAACCACCCAGACATTAAACTTAAAAAATTGCAGATTGAAGATGCCAAAGAGCGTGTCAAAGAAACTGCATCAATCGGGCTTCCTCAGGTAAATGCAGGACTAGAGTACCAATATTTTATTGAGAAGCCTAGACAAGTAGCTCCAGATTTTTTAACTCCTGCAGTATATGGAGTATTATTTGCAGAAGACCTTGTTCAACCCTTTGCATTGGACGTAGGAACACAAGAGTTCACTTTTGCACAGACACACAATCTTACTCCAAGCATCAATCTATCAAGTTTAATATTTGATGGTAGCTATATCGTAGGCTTGAGAGCAGCAAGATCCTATGGAGAGCTTGTACAAAAAGATCTAAATATCGCGATTACCACAGTAAGAAAAAGCGTAATAGATGGTTATCTACCCCTTCTAATCTTAGATGAAAATCTTAGAAACCTTGACCTTAATATCAGCAACCTTGAGACGCTTCTAAAGGAAACACAGGCAGTGTACAATGAAGGATTTGCAGAACTCCTAGATGTTGAAAGACTTCAACTTTCTCTGTCTAACCTTAAGAGTGAAAAAGACAACTTAGATAGACAAAGAATGGTTGCCTTAAATGCATTGAAAATACAGATGGGATTCCCTATGGATAAGGCCATTGAAATCGCTGATTCTATAGAGGGTGTATTAGAACGCTCAAAAGGAGATGAATTATTGGCATCAACAGCTAATGTAGAAAGTAGACCAGAGGTTGATTATCTAAACTCAACCCTTGAACTAAACGAGCTAAATATTCAACTGAATAAAGCAGCATACCTTCCAACCGTTTCCGCATTCCTTTCTTATCAGAATACCTATCTCGGAGACGATTTTGCAAATGGAACTTGGTTACCAACATCAGTACTTGGAGCAAATATCTCTATTCCTATTTTTGCTGGATTCGGAAGAAAAGCAAAAATAGCGAGAGCTAAAATAGACCTGGAGGAAGTCAAAATACAGAAAGAAAGGGCAATAGATGGATTTAAACTTGAACTCAGCAATGCTAAAACAAATTATGTGAATTCAAAAAAACGGATGGAAGCAAGAAAAGAAAATCTTGATCTT
>JAQXAY010000108.1 GCA_029252685.1 Saprospiraceae bacterium
ATGTCCAAATTCCATGCCCTTCAAGTAGCAGAGGTTAAAAAAGAGACTCCTGATTGTGTATCTGTTCGATTTCAACTCAGCAATGCACAGCAAGAAACTTTTGGTTTCAAGCAGGGACAGTATCTCACTCTGCGGAAGGAAATCGATGGAGAAGATGTGCGCAGATCTTATTCAATTTGCACGAGTCCATTGGATGAGCAATTGACGGTTGCTATAAAAAAAGTGGAGGGTGGTTTGTTCTCAACTTTTGCAAATGATCAATTGAAAGAAGGGGATACGCTTGATGTGATGCCTCCTATGGGTAATTTCACCTTAGATGTATCGGCGGGTAAAAAGGGTAATTATGCAGCAATCGCTGCTGGTTCTGGAATTACGCCAGTGCTTTCAATTATGAAAACGGTTCTTTTGGTTGAGGAGAATTCAACTTTTACACTTTTCTATGGAAATAAAAACACCGAAAATATAATTTTTCAAGAAGAGATTGAAGCCCTTAAGAATCAATTCATGGGGCGTCTAAAGGTGCATTATGTGCTCAGTCGGGAACATAGTGGATCGGATCTTTTTTACGGACGAATAAACAGAGAGAAGATTGAGGTGTTTACTAAACATCTGATGGATATAAAATCCACAGATGCTGTCTTTTTATGCGGACCTTATGAGATGATAATGTCTGGAAAGGATGTACTTGAGCTTGCTGGCTTGGATCGTTCAAAGATACATTTTGAGCTTTTCTATACGCCTGATGCTAATGCGGATGTGTCCAAGGAGGAAGTTGTGACCAATTCAAAGGCAGCAAAGTTGACTGTCACTGTGGATGATAATTCATTTACTTTTGAAATGGATTCGGATCAGGATATGATTCTAGATGCGGCGCTAAAGGCTGGTGCAGACTTGCCTTTTGCTTGTAAGGGTGGCGTATGTTGCACTTGTAAGGCTAAATTGATAGAGGGTGAGGTTAAAATGACAGTCAATTATGCATTGGAGCCAGAGGAGGTAGATGCAGGTTATATACTAACTTGTAAGTCGCTTGCTCTTACAGATACGGTTGCGATTACATTTGATGAATAAAAGAAATGGCATCAAAAAAGAAAATACAAATTATTGAGGCTGCTGCTAAACTGTTCAAGGAACGGGGTTATGCTGCTGCCTCAATGAGAGATGTGGCTGATGAGGTAAATTTAACCGTCTCTAGTTTGTATAGTCATATAAAGGGAAAGGACGATTTACTCAGACTAATATGCTTCGGAAATTCAGAAAAATTTCACGATGGTATTACCTCTGTTGAAAAGAAGGGTAAGAATGACAAAGAGCGTTTACGAATGCTTGTTCGCTTACATATTGTTATGTCACTGGAGTACTCAACTACTGTGACTGTTTTTAATGACGAGTGGAAGCATCTTCCAGAACCGCACCTTTCTTTCTTTAAAGAACTTCGCAGAAGTTATGAACAGCGGGTACTCAGGATTATAGAGTCTGGATTGACAGAGAGTGGTTTAGATGGCCGGGACTCAAGATTACTGATGTATTCGATGTTGTCTTCATTAAATTGGTTGCATTACTCTGCTTTTTACAGGAATCACCCTAATCGGGATTCTGTGATTGGCGAATTAGAAAATATGATACTACGAGCAATAATTGGTGTTTAGCGCTTATGTGACAGATATCTTAGGGATTTTCCGAACAAGTGTTCGTTTTTTTTCGGCTCATTCCTTATATTTGTAGTAGAAGAGTAATTTATGTGAATAAATGACTACTTCAGCCTACCAAATTATTGTTGTAATTTAAAAGAATTATGATAGAAAAAGACCTAAATCAGATTTTTCAGGACCGTATAGATGCCGACGATAGAATCGAGGCGAGGGACTGGATGCCAGAGAAATACAGACAAACTTTGATTCGTCAGATTTCTCAGCACGCACATTCTGAGGTGGTGGGTATGCTTCCAGAAGCAAACTGGATTTCAAGAGCTCCATCTTTAAGAAGGAAAGTGGCTTTGCTTGCCAAAGTGCAAGACGAAGCTGGGCACGGATTATATCTTTACTCCGCTGCAGAGACTCTTGGTGCAAAAAGATCAGATCTTTTGCAACAGTTGATTGATGGGACTGCCAAATATTCTAGCATATTCAATTATCCTACGCTTACATGGGCGGACATAGGTGCTATAGGTTGGTTAGTGGACGGTGCAGCCATTATGAACCAAGTTATGCTATGCAGAACATCTTATGGGCCCTATGCCCGTGCCATGGTGCGTATTTGTAAAGAAGAATCGTTTCACCAGCGTCAAGGTTACGAGATTATGATTGCATTATCTCAAGGATCTGAGGAGCAAAAAGCAATGGCTCAAGATGCATTGAATCGTTGGTGGTGGCCATCCTTAATGATGTTTGGTCCTAATGATGCGGAGTCTAAGCATACTGCTCAGTCAATGGCTTGGCGTATCAAGCGCAAGACGAATGATGAGTTGAGACAAGCTTTCGTAGATTCCTCCATTTCGCAGATTGAATATTTAGGTCTAACAGCTCCTGACAAAGATCTAAAATGGAATGAAGAGCGTGGACATTACGATTTTGGTGCTATAGATTGGGATGAGTTTTGGCAAGTAGTCAAAGGACATGGACCTTGTAATAAGGAACGTATTGCTGCAAGACGAAAAGCGCAAGAAGAAGGAAAATGGGTTCAAGAGGCTGCAATGGCCTATGCTGCGAAACGCAAGCAAAGAGCTCAAGATCAACAGACAAGAGTAGCTTAACAATATACATTATGGATAATACATGGCCACTGTGGGAGGTATTTATACGTTCCAAGAACGGATTGAGTCATAAGCATGTGGGTAGTCTTCATGCAGCGGATGAGGATATGGCTATTGAAAATGCTAGAGACGTGTATACCAGACGTCAAGAGGGTGTGAGTATATGGGTCGTTGAATCTAAGCATATTTCAGCTTCTAATCCTTCAAAGAGTGAGGAACTATATGATCCTGCGAAAAATAAGATTTATAGGCATCCAACGTTCTACGATATTCCTGATGAGGTAGGACATATGTAAATCACCCTTTAGCACAATGAATAATATGAACAAGGAGGACACGCAAAAAGCAAGTATAGACCTTGCGCTTTGGATGGGTGATAATGCACTTATTCTAGGGCATCGTTTAGCAGAACTTTGTGGTCATGGACCAATACTTGAACAAGATATTGCTCTGACTAATATAGCACTTGATCTGGTTGGACAAGCTAGGATGTGGCTAACTTTAGCAGGTGATTTAGAAGGGAAGGGAAGGACAGAAGATGATTTTGCTTATCTAAGGAGCGATAAAGAATTTACTAATATAAAGCTTGTTGAATTACCTAATCAAGATTGGGGATATGTTATAGCAAGGCAATTCATCTTTGATGCACATCACCTTGTGATTTTAGAGCAACTTTGCACATCTTCGGAAAAGGCTATCGCTGATATTGCCCAGAAAGCGATCAAAGAAGTCCAGTATCACTTGCGATTTAGTTCAGAGTGGATTATTCGATTAGGTGATGGGACAGAATTCTCACGTAAAAGAATGCAGTCGGCTTTTGACAAGCTAGCTCCATATATCAAAGCTCTTACCTTAGATGATCCTTTGACGATTCTTGCAAAAGAGGCTGGTATTGGCATAGATAATAAGGATGTCGAGGAAAAAGCTTGGAAGACTTTTGACGCTATACTTTCTGAAGCAACTTTAGAATTAGAGTCTCCTGAATATTTCCATAAGGGTGGAAAGCAAGGACTACATACTGAGCATATGGGCTTCATAATTGCAGAGATGCAATCTGTTGTTCGAGCCATGCCTAACAATAAATGGTAAGCCATTTACTTTAAAAGCTTTTCTAGATATATAATAATTACTATATTATTCACGAATCGTATTACTTTTAAGGTAAACACGCTATAATGATCAACCCAAAGTTCGCCGAGCACACAGTTTTTAGAGTAAGTACGCCCTACTCTCTAGGCATTGGCTTTAAGGTTAAGGACTATGATTGGATCATTACTAATGAGAACTTAGTCCGGGGAAATCATTCCGTGGTTGTTGAAGATCTCAAGGGTGCTATAGCTTATGCAAAGATTATCTATATAGATCCCCTATTAGACGTTGCCATACTTAAACTTCCATTCAGCGATGTAGAGGGTGGGTTTCAGGTTTCCGAACAGATTAATTTTGAAAAAGGGATGAAAATATTTTCCCTGGGGATTGAAGGAAATTCTATTGTCGCCAAATCTGGTACTGTGCAGGAAACGGTCTTTCCACAAGAGCGTTGGGAGTATATTGTTCATGATGCAGTTATGGGTTATTCAAATACTGGTGGTCCTGTTGTCGACAGCAAAGGTCTATTGATCTCTATGAATAATTATGGCATGGAGAATGATAGTAAGCAATCAACCTCACTTCCAATGCTTGGTATGAATGATGTCTTTGAAAAGATTCAAGGCAAGGACGATATGGAATGGGTTCGCTGCTATAATTGCAGAACTTTCTTGAGTGAGAAGGTTGCACTAGAGTCGCAAAGTTGTACTGTTTGCAATGAATACGTCGAGTTTCCTAAAAATATCGAGCCTTTTGAAACAGAGGGTATTGCAAGAACTATTGAGTCTTTGATTGAACAGGCGGGATTTCATGTTGGCTTTGCTAGAAAAGGTTCTAATGCATGGCTTATTAAATCAGGGTCTGCATCAATTAGCCTTAACTATCACGAGCGTAGTGGTATGATTTCAGGGGATGCTATTCTTTGTAAATTGCCAAATAACAAGCGAAAGAGTATTCTTGCCTACTTATTACAGGAGAATCAGAAGCTTGATCATCTCACGTTCTCTGTGAATGAAGAGTCTGTTGTATTGTCATTACTATTGAATGATCATAGTCTAAATGATGATAAAGGTCTAAAGAATCTAATGGATCTATTTACTAAGGCGGATGCTTTTGACAATATTCTAGTCGAACAATTTGATGCTACTTGGCCAGATCGAATCTGATTTATTCAAATACCTTTTCTGATCTAAAATTTACTGTCTTTTTACTATGCCTAAGGTGGCCTACCAATTGTCATTCTGATAATAAGATCTTATATTTTTTTAAAAATAATTTCAATTTGCAAGTGATTAATTACCTGATTATCAAGGTATTGTGTTATATTCAGTAGCATTAAATTACACTAATTAATTTTTGCTATGAAAAAGATAGTTTTACTAACTACGGCATTATTTATGGTTGCTACCATAACATTTGCTCAAGATGGAGCAAAAGAAGCTGCAGATTACGGTGTATCTGCAGGGTTTAGTCCTTTTGGTTTTTCAGTTTCTTTGGCATACAATAAAACTGCAAAGACATCTGTATTTGTTACAGCAGGAGGGTTTCCTACATCAAGTTCACCATTTACACCAAATATCGAAGGCATCGGAGATGACTACGATTTAGAATCTGGAAGTGCCTGGATGGGAATATTTGTTAATCACAGACCATTCGAGGATAAAGATTGGTTCCGCGTAAATACAGGTATAGGTATTGGCAGTATCACAAATACTCTTACAGAAACGTCTGGAGATGAATACACCATTAATTATCTCGAGAATCCAGTTGGATATCTTGGTTTAGGAGTTGGTCAGCGAGCTGTTAAAGGATTTACTCTAGGATTTGATATTGGCTTTTTGTTTAGCGCAGGTCCTCAGATTTTAGGTCCAGATGCTGCAAAAATTGAAGCTATTGGAGGCAGTGCTTTATTTGGTTCTGTTTTGCCTAATCTTCAAGTCAATCTTGGTTACGGGTTTTAATCATTGAAAATAAAGTTTGAATGCATCAGGTCTGTAAAGATCTGATGCATTTTTTTATGGTTTGAAAGCTGTGTGATAGGTCTATTTTGTGCGTTTGACTTTATCTTCTTTTTTAGCTTCTTACATGGAAGCTGGTATACAGAAAATACATTATTTTAAAATTCATTGAGTTTTGCCTTGAACAAGACTGATTTACAGTTGTTTATGAAATAAATTACGACTGATTTAGAAAATCTGTAAAGTCCCTATTTGAGGTCTATATTTTCTAGCTTTATGTCACAAATTATGCAAGAGTTCTTTTTTTGGTCTTAAATCCTTAGAAATCAATACTTCAGGCGTATTAAAAAGTGTTAAAGAAGTGAATATGACAGGCAACTTATATAGATTTGCAGGACTCAGAAAAGAATTTTACCCATGCTCAGAATTATGATTGAAAAATTTTTACAGCTAGTATCAAGTCCTAGACAATTGATCCTAAAGAACGGAAAGAAATCCCTACTTGTATTTGGTATTTACTTTGTAACCAAATGGGGACTGACCTTGTTATTTGGTCAACAGATCTTAGAATGGATTAGAGGTTAATCCTTTTGAAGAAGGTCGAAATCAAAAAGCACTTGCTAAACTTAATGTTCAGCAAGTGCTTTTTTAGTTTATTATATCTTGTTTTGAATATTTAGGTCAAGGCCTTTGTAGTAGTTCATGTTCTTGTCGCAAATTTGTTTGGTTATCAAAGTTATTTGCCCTGTGTGGTAAGAGAAGTGTTCGACCACATGGGAACAGATACTGTAGCCGGTTTCTGTAAAACCTTGAATACTGTGTGTTGCTAACAAGTAACTTACAGAAAGTCTATCGCAGGCATTTTTTATATCTTCATCGAGTGTTTCTAGAATATTGTTGAGTTCACTTCGGCTTTTTATATTAGATCTATTGAATTCTTCTGCTCGATTTCGATTATAGGGATTATCCATTAATGAAGCTATTAGCCATTGTCTAATATTGCCATCCAAATGAAGGATTAGGTTGTTGACGGAATTCGTGTTGAAATTGTTGTTGTAGGTTAATTGATCATCAGAAAGGCTATCAATGCATTTGCTGATTCTGCTTATTGATTCCGTACAGATTCTTAGGACTACCTCCTCTCGAATATTTCGGATGAGTGCTTGCATACTTTAAATCTTGATTTGCTTGTTTGTTAACTTGAGTTTTAAAGTACGGAATTTTGAAAGTTCCACAAAGTAAGGCCACTCGCTTTTATTACAAATGTTAAGGAATTATAAAGTACGATAAGATAAAATACTAAAGAGGGGGTATTCAAACGTTTAATCATTATATTTTCAACATTGAATCAAGTTTAAAATATTGGCTTATGCGTATATTAAGTTTATTAGTCTTTGCTACCTTGCTTTTTGCATCATGCAACAGTAGTAAAAAGGGCATGAAGAATCTGGATGCAAGTGCTTTTGTACAGCTGGAAACGACTCCATGTTTTGGAACTTGTCCCACGTATACTATGCGGATATTAAAGAACGGACAAGCTACATTTAATGGCAGACAATACTCTAAGAAGCAGGGAGACTATGTCAAGGTTTTTTCTGAAGAAACGATGCAAGCTTTATTTGATCGAATTGTCCGTCTTGAGATGATGAAGCGGCCAGATATATATGACAATCCTCGGGTTACTGATCTTCCTGCAAATGTGATTACTTTCTTTGATGGCAAGGATTCAAAAACAATCCGATGTCGATTTGAAGTTCCTGGTGATATGCTTGATTTGATTAAGGAATTACGAACTCTAGCAGAGGCAACAGAAGGTTGGACTGCAAAAGAAAATTTATAAAAAAAAAGCCTGTCAGAAATGACAGGCTTTTTTTTGTTAGAAGCCACCGCCTCCTCCGTTACCGGATTCTCCGGCTTTCATATCGTCATTTCGGATCTTAGTCCTTCTTGATCGAGCATCGAATTTAACTTTACCAAATCGTACAGAGAAGCTTAAGCCGATAGATCTAAATGGTAGGATGAAGTTCCCATTTTGAGTGAAGCCAGGTCCATTCAATTCACTTTTCCATTCTTTATCAGCTTTAAACGGCTCAAGTACTCTCAATCCTATAGCACCTTTATCATTAAAGATATCTTTTTGGATACCCATAGATAGTAAGCTAAAGCTTGGATTGATACCTTGGAAGGTATACTTTGGAGCATTATAGAATCCAAATGCTTGGAAATTCCAGCCTTTACCCATTTTCCAAGAAGCATTTAGGTTACCATTCCAAAGGATGGCTTGGTTGGAAAATGATTGTCCATCGATTACGGCATTGATATTGTATGTATAGGCATTGAAACCACCTCTAATAGTGAATACTTTCTTGATAGTCACAGAAGTGAATCCACTTAGTCCTATACTATTATTGGTACCAACATTTCTATATGTTGTTTCTCCATTTCCATTATCTCCGATTTGCAGGTAGGATTCAATGATGTCCTCTGTATTCTTGTAGTATGCAGTTAAGCTAATCAAAGAACCTTTTACAAATGTGGAGTATCCAAGTTCAATTTGTTTAGATAATTCTGGAGAAAGGTTTGGGTTACCGATTTGTACATTTGTAGGATCATTGATACTTGCATACGGATTGATGTAGAAAAGACTTGGTCTTTGTATCCTTTGCGAGTAACTCAATTTCAGGTTTGTAAAGTTTCCAAAAGTTCTTGCTATGGTAACAGATGGTAGGATATTTCCATAGTTATCATCAAAGTCGTTTAATTCGGAAGCATATTCACCGTTCAGTAATGTATGTTCATATCGAACACCTGCCAATAAAGAATATTTCTCATTGAAGGTTATGTTTCCTGAAACATAGCCTGCAAATACATCCTGATCATAGAAGAAAAGATCTGTATTTAAATTATTTACTTCAAAGGAATTAGTATTGTAATTAAATTGCTCATACTGATAGTCGGAGTCTATTGCTCTGAGTATGGTTTTTGCACCAGTCTCTAGTTTGAATTTTTTAGAGAAGGGGTGCGTATAGTCTAGCTGAATAGTCTGCTCAACATTCTTACCTAAGTTTTCATTTTTGTTGTTGAATTGGAAGTCATCCCAATTTCCGATACTATCATTTGATACTGCTTGCTCATCTGAATTAGAGTTGCTGACATTGATTTGGTATGCCAAAATAAGCTCTTGCCCAGGGTTTTCGAATTTTTTAATATAATCCGTTGACCAATCGTAGCCATTCCTAAAGTTTGTTGATAGATAATCCTTGGTATAATAATGGAAAGACGTATCATTTAAGATACCGTAATCAAAACCATCATTGCTCGTTTGGAAACCATTGAAACGGATTGTTGAGTTGATGGTATTGTATGCATTAAGGTCATAGAATGCACCGAAATTTCCTGAATAACCAAAAGAAGTGGATTCTGCTACACCATTTGTTGTAAGTGTGCTGAGCACATCATTTGATGAATCAATTCGATCAAAAGTGGTTGTTGCATCTCTTGGGAGTGTCCACCAGCCATAACCGCCGCCACTAACACCGAATCTTCCTTTTGCTGCTGATAAACTAACATTCGTATTATTCGTACGATTTGATAATGCTGTATTTACAGAGCCTGAAATACCTTCAATACTTTTTTTCTTAGTCACGATATTAATAATACCTGCACTTCCTTCTCCATCATATTTTGCAGATGGGGAGGTGATTACTTCTACTGATTTAATCTGATCTGAAGGGATTGATTTTAGTGCATCTTTTACGGAGTTCGCAAATAATCCTGAAGGTCGGCCATTTAATAGGATTTGAATATTACGAGATCCTCTTAATTCTACATTGCCATCTAGATCAACGGACAGCAGCGGAGTTTTTCTCAAAACATCAGTAGCGTCTCCCACTTTATTTGTGATGTCTTTTTCAGCATTGTAGACGATCTTATCAATTTTGTTCTCGAATAGAGATTTTTCAGCGGAGACAGTAACTGCATCTAATGCGATTGCTGAATTTTCCAGTATAATGTCATCTAAGTCAAAATCTGGGTTTGATTTAGTTAGTGTTATGGTATCTGAGGTGATTTCATTATAGCCTACGAAAGATACTTTAATCATATACTTTCCAAGCTTTAGTTCTGTCATCTTGAACTGCCCTTTGTTATTTGTTAATGTACCATCCAATTGTTTTTGAAAGGCATTCATTAAAACGACAGTGGCATATTCTACTGGTTCTCCAGAATTGTTATCAATTATCTTTCCAGTGATCTTACCTGTGATGGAAGATTGAGGTGCCCCCCATTTACCACCGCCTGGTTGTGCATAGAGACTGATTGCAGTCAAAAGAGATAAAGAGAGTGTGAAAATGTGTTTCATCAAAACTTATTTTATTTGAGCCTATGAAGTTAATCAAAGAAGGTAAAGTTAGACTTTAGATACCTGTACTACCAATAGATTAGATAAATCCAATCATAACATCCATTAAAACTCAAAAAGCATCCATAAGGTTGAGAAAAAGGCCTTAAATATCCATTTCTACTAGCATATTGATATACATAATATTTATATTGCTATGTTTTGTATGGTGTAAGGTTTTGATTTATAGGGTTTAATGATTTCCCTTTTGTTAAATAATGTTAAAAAATTAGATACAAGGTTTTTTTTGCAATAAAACCAACCAAACAAGCATTTTAACTACTCTTTGTAGTAGCATATTTGCATTAAATTTATTAATATAGGTTCAAATAGAAATAACTATCGGTTCCGACCGATTAAAGATTCATAAACTAGTGAGAGTTTTTTCGCTGCCCAGAAGTTTTAGACTTTCTGGGCGGTTTTTATTTAGTGGCATTTGAAATAATCGAAGGGTTCTTTGCAATCCAAGCATTGAAACAAGGATTTACAGGCTGTTGAGCCGAATTGACTTTTCATTTCAGTATTATAAGATTTACAAACTGGGCAGATTACATTTCTTGGCTTTTGAAAGAGTTGAGACTTATCATTGCTTTCTTGTGCGGGTGGTGAAATTCCGTAATCCAATAATTTTTTCCTTCCGCTTTCTGTTAACCATTCTGTTGTCCATGCTGGAGACAGGACTGTGTGTACATTTATATTGGTATTGAAGTCTTCGGAGAGCGTCTTAATTATATCGAATTCTATCTCTTTCATAGCCGGGCATCCTGAGTAGGTTGGCGTTATGGTTATTTCCAGTCCTTTTAGTTTGATATCTACTGCACGCACAACACCTAAGTCCACTACACTTAGTACTGGTATTTCTGGGTCTTTTACCTGCTCAAGGCTTTGCCATACTTGATCTTTATCAATCATCATATTCAATGAATTCTAATTCGTAAATTATATCCAGCAAACTATAAGCAAATTTAGTAAGATTTTCGTAGTCTAATTTTAAGCGACCGGCGGATTGGAGTTTAGCCTCTGACCAACGTTCACTTTTGCTCAATTTGCTGATTTCCTGTTTAATATTCTTTTTAATGAGCTTATTATGTTTATCAACAAATGGCAGTTCATCTAGTTGTTGAAAATATTCAGGAAAAAGACATTTATAGTAAAGATAGATAAGTTTTTTTATTGGGTCAGGTAGTGTATAGTTGAATAAGCAATAGCCAAAAATATATCCTACAATGTTCCAGACAATAAGCTGATGTCCATTATCTCTATACCATTCTAGCTGTTGTCTTTCGTTGTCGATAATTTCTCTGAGGGTTTGGACGTCAATCTTAGGGGTTAGATTGAAGGTGTAAAACACTTGATAGAGTTCTTTTTCTAGTTGTTTTTCTTCGGTTTGGCTTAGTGATTTTAGTTCATGTTCAAAGAAATCAATCTTTTCCTCCAATTGACCATCTGGATTGTGTAATTCTCGATGCATGATTTCTAGGGTTTCCATAATCTGGCCTTGTGGCGTGAGCAGGAAATCCATTGCATACACTAGATTGAAAATTCTATAAATTCTGGTAAACTCTAGGTATTCATAGGTTTCTTTTTGTTCCTCTAAGTCTTTGTATAATTTATCGACCTGATTTTTTAGAAAGCTTATGTTGGCTTTACGAACTGTTTTATGTTTTTCAATCACATGTGTTGTCTCTATAATATTGACTTTTTCAAAGTCTGATGAGAGCAGGTCATCGAGTTTATCTGCCTGTGTTGCAAGTTCTCTAAGTCCACGCAATATAACATGTGGTTGTGCGTCTGCTAATCCTGTATTGAGGACTAGAAGGATTTCATTTTTTTCATTCAGCGCATATTTTACATATTCGAATTCATAGTTTTTATTTAGGAGCCTAAGCATCATTTTTTCAGGTAGCTCAATTGCTACAGCCAATTTAGCTTGAACTTGTAGGGTATGGGGTTCATATTTTCCTGTCAGTTTTACAGAACCTTGGTATAAGGTAAAGGTGATATGATCCTTAAGTTCCTGGAATATTACGTTGTCCTGATCTCCTTCTTGTTTCAGGAATTCGAGTAAGTTTTTGAAACTTTCTAAGAATGCCTCAGAAGCGTGAAGCTCGATCGCTTTTTCCCAGGCAAGGTTCTGTCTATCAGACTGGTGGTAATTGGAGTGCCTTCCAAGGCTTACATTTTTATTGTTCTCCTGTGATTTAAAAAGCTTTCGTAACATAGCAATTCTGGTCAAGCTTGGCTTTATTTAAAAGAATATATGCGAACTAAATGTACTAAAAAAAGTGTAAGTTCATTAATGTGGCATTTTATTGTTTTAATTTTTCGACCAAAGATCTAGCTGTATGGATGATTTTATATTGAAAGTAGGCATACCGGAATATTCCTTTGCATTTGATCACAGCAGTCGTTTTTTGTTTATGGGATCTTGTTTTGCAGAGCATATAGGTCAGCGTCTGAGTGATTTACGGTATAAAGTCGATATTAATCCTAATGGTATTCTTTACCATCCTTTAAATATGGCTGATGTTCTTGAGCATGCTATACAGGGTAAAAGCTACACGCATTCAGACCTTCTGAATCGAGAAGACATAATTCTTTCTTGGCAGCACCATGGATCAATCTATGGATCAGAGGAGGATGCTTTTTTAGAGGTTTTAAACAAGCAGGCTTCAGCCCTTAGTAGTCATCTTAAGTCAATAGATACTTTGGTGCTAACTTTTGGTACAGCATATCATTGGGTATTGAAAGAGGGTGAGCGCCGGGTGGTTAATTGTCATAAGCAAGCCTCGGATTTATTTGAAAAGCGGCTTAGCAGCACTAAGGAATTGGTTCAAGTATATACAAGCTTAATTGATAGCCTTCAGGCGGTTCACCCGGATATGAATATATTGCTTACGGTGAGTCC
>JAQXAY010000115.1 GCA_029252685.1 Saprospiraceae bacterium
ATGTTATTTCGGCAGAATCAAAATTTAGCAGAAATTGTAAATTTCATTAGCTGCTCATTAATTGGATGGTTGAATTGGATAAAACCCGCATGTAAGTGGAGGCGATCTGATTTACTTCCGTATAGTTCATCACCGACGATTGCCGTATTTAATCCATCTTTATATGCCGCATGTACTCTTAACTGATGCGTTCTTCCACTAATAGGATAAAAATAAACTCGAGTCCGTCCATCTTTTTCAGCTCTCTTCTCCCAAATAGTCAGAGCTGGCTTACCATGCTCATAGCAAACTAGTTGACGAGGTCGATCTTCTATATCTACTCTTAAAGGAAGTTCTATTCGACCTTTTCGTAGCTCTAAGGTACCATCGAGAAGTGCTTCATACCTTTTCTTAATCGTTCGCTGAATAAATTGTGCTTGTAAAGCTTTATGACTCTCTTTGTTTTTAGCAATTAGCATAATACCAGAAGTGGCCATATCCAGCCGATGAACAATCAATGGCCCAGTGGCATTAGGGTACATTTCTTTCATTCTTTCATAGACCGAATCCTTGATTGTTTTTCCAGGAACGCTCAAGAAATCATGGGGCTTATTAATAACCACTAGATCATCATCTTCAAAGACAATGTCTATTTGCTTATTAGCAGACTCAAAAGCATCCATAGGATTATCCTCTACAGACAATCCTACTAACATATGACTCAGTATGGGTTCACACTTCCCTTTACAGGCAGGATAATAATGGCCATGCTTTCGAACTTCTGACTTTGGAGATGCACCCCACCAAAATTCAGCCATACAAACAGGCTTAAGTCCCTTACGGAAAGCATAATGTAGCAACTTAGGGGCAGCACACTCTCCTGCACCTGCTGGTGGAATTTCAAATACGGTATGCTGGAATATAGATTGAAGGCTCTTTCTAGCACCTTCCGCATTCAGGAAGTTATATTCTGAAAATAATTTATTCTGTAAAGCCGAAGATCGGCGTTTGCGATGCTCCTTTAATTCAAGTATTGGCTGTTCAATCTTCAGCAATGCTTCTTTGGCCATTTGCGTTCTGATATTCCAATAATTGATCAAATCTTTTTGATAGAATTTGAAACAAAGGCTTTCATGCTTAATCTTTCCGAGACGTTCCTCAAGCGCCTCACCAGTCAATGTTTCTTCAGCTTCCTTCCTCCAGGCTTTTCGCTCTTGCTTTGCTCTTCTCGACTTTTGGCGCTGCAATTCTAATCGTTCTTCCATCAAGGCAGATTCCTGCCTTAAAAAAGCTGCCGCTTTTGCTATTTCTTCATTTTGCTCCAGTACTTCGATCTCTTGAGTAAGCACATTGATTTTTGATTCTTCTATCTTGTAGTAACCATCTTGTTTGAGCATATCAAAAACTGGGGGAACAAATTTTATGTGATGATTTGAGTTGGCAAGCTTACCTGAAAAGGCAGCTAAAAACCTGAGTTCACCTTCTTGGTCTTCGACCACAAGCACCCCAAACATTTTACCAATCACCAATCCTTCCTGCCCATTTTTTAAGCCAAAGTTGTGTTGAAAATCGTTTTGAACACTTAAATATTCTTTCAACTGCTCCGTCGCCCTTAAACTCAGTTCATGTGGTGTGTAATAAAAAGGAAAAGTAAACTTTTCAGGCAATGCAAGCGCATTCACATTCTCTTTAAATGACCAGAGAAATTCATCTTTGCTTATCAATTCACTATTAGCCATGTGCTATACTATTCTTTATTAACTCGGTCAAATAATACTAAAGATCCTGCCACAGCTACATTTAATGAACTAGTTCCAGGCAATTTTATTAGATCATGACATTTTTTGACTACTGCTTTTGGTAAGCCATTATCTTCTGATCCTAACAAATACATGGATCGTTCAAAGTGCTGATACGCTTTAATATCTTGAGCTCGGTCATCTAGTTCGATTCCTACGAGTTTACAGCTATAAGGCATACTGGAATAAAAGCTTTCAAAAGACTCAAATTGAAAAAGTGGGATTCTAGACCATACCTTGTGCGTATCTGTCCGTTGCTTTTTGTACTTCTTTCCGATAATGAAAATAAAGTCGGCCCCTAATATATAGGCGCTACGCCAGAGTGTACCAATATTTTCTTCAGTCTTAGGTTTATAAACCCCAATGGCAAAATAGCGTTCCTCATTCCTATCCCACTTATGTCTCATTGAATTAAAATTTACTTTAGGCTACAAAGTTATTAAAAAAAGAAAGCTTCACTTCTATTACGACAATGTGATTTATGAAATCTAAAAAAGCCAGAGCAATATAACATTGCACTGGCTTTTTTCTTATGCTATTTGACAAGCTTAATTTTTACCTAAAAATCCACCTAAAAGGCTTCCAAGGCCACCTTTAGATTTGCCAGAGTTACTCATAAACATACCTGCAACGTCATCCAAAACAGACCCATCATTATCCCCATCAAGTAAGGACTCAATCATACCTTGCTGCTTGCCACTGCCCGTAAAGCTTTCCAAAACAGATTCTAAGCCTTTTGCAGAGCCGTCTCCTTTTTGACCATTCTCTTTCCCCAAATACCCCATTATTATCGGAGCTGCCACTTTAAGGATATTCAAGACTGTACTTACGTCAATGTTCTTTTTACCGGCAATCATATTCACCACATTATCCTGAGAACCTCCAAGAAGTGTACCCAAAAGTCCTTCTCCCTCATTTTTATCAGAATCATCAACACCACCGCCAAAAAAAACATCTAGCGTATCCATAATACCGCCATCGTGCTTTGAAGTAAGTGCAGAAAGTATATTTACAGCGCCTTCAGGGCTAGCAACATTTTTCTTAACTGCCCCCATTAACATAGGCATTGCCATAGACAAAACCTCACCTGTCAAGCCTTCATCCTGCTTTGTTTCCTGACTAATCCCTTTTATTATTTGTTGACCGGCTTCACTACCAAGTAGATTCATGATTGCTTCCATAATTCAATAGTTTT
>JAQXAY010000126.1 GCA_029252685.1 Saprospiraceae bacterium
AGAAAACAATGGTCTGTTCCAATATGATACCCAAAAAGATAAAATTGAACAATTTCTTCAAGACAATAAAATATTAAACAGCCTGCCCTCCAACTCCATCTGGTCCATGCATGCAGATAGAGATAATATTCTTTGGCTTGGATTCTACTTTAAGGGCTTATCAAAAATTGACCCGCTCGAACAGAAATTCCGCCCTACCTTCAACTTCACCGACAAGAATAAAGTCTATGACCTTGACCTTGTCTCCTCGTTTGCTGAGGATTCGGATGGTACCCTTTGGATTGGAATGGATGGAAATGGACTCTACCGAATCAAACCCGACGGATCAATTACCTACTACAATGACAACAGTGGTCATAACCTTGAGAGCAACAATATAACTGATATAGAATTAGACGCGGCGGGCAACTTATATGTCTCCACTTGGGGTGCTGGACTAAAATATTTGGAAGCTGGCAAAAACTACTTTACCAATCTAGAGCTGATATTAACTGAGTCTGAAACATCTAAACTCTTTAATCTTATACTTGATAGTAAAGACCGTTTGTGGGTCAACAATTACCAACATGGATTTGAGATAATAGATACTAAGACCAAAAAGAACCTAAAGTTTAGCTCGGGTGGCGAAAAATACTTGGGCTCAGACAAGTTCCACGGGATAGCTGAAGATCAATTTGGTAATATTTGGCTCGGATCATCCAACAATGGCATCACACGAGTAAGTATTGATGACCAACTTAATATTGTTGACCTGAAATCATTACAGGAATTATCTGAAAGCACACAACTTACCGAGTGTATCATATCTTCAATATACGCTGCTTCAGATGGAAAAATTTGGATAGGAACACGGTCAAAAGGCTTATTCTATTATGATTCAAAAAGTCTTCAAACGCATCTTATCACCGATAAAGTAAAACTGCCCAGCAATAATATTTATAGTATAAATGAAGATGCAAATGGGAGTATCTGGGCAGGTACCAACAAAGGACTCATACGACTAAACCCTAAAACATTAGAATTAGATCACTTCCAAAAATCAGATGGACTTCAGTCTAACGAGTTTTTTAAAAATTCATCCTTCAAGAGCAAATCTGGTCAACTTTATTTTGGAGGTATTTCTGGATTCAATAGTTTTTATACCGATGAATTCATACTAAATGTCAAAAAACCTAAGGTCTATATTACCGATCTAGAGGTTGCAGGAAAACCACAGAAAATAAAAGGAGAGAATTACTTCAACAATAGTGCGATGAATTTCAATCATCAAGACAATGACCTAACAATTAAATTTAGCGCAATAAATTTTTCTCAATCCTCAAAAAATATTTACAAATATCGCCTCGAGGGATATGAAGAAAACTTTCAGATCCTTCAAAATAGTCAGGAGGCACGATACCCAAATCTAAGCCCTGGCAAATATACTTTTGAACTGATGGCAGCTAACAATGATGGTGTCTGGTCGGATGAGAAAGTACATATGGACATAGTAATTCGAAAGCCATGGTATTTGACCTACATAGCCTACTTTATTTATCTTATTGGAATTGTCAGTTTCTTTCTTTGGAGAAGACAACAATTAATCGCCCGTCAGCGATTGAAGTATGACTTAAGGCTAAGAAAAAGGGATCTCGATCGGATGCATGAAATGGATAAGATTAAGACGCGTTTTTATACCAATATATCCCATGAATTAAAAACCCCCGTAACGCTCATTATCAGCCCATTAAAAAACCTTATCACTAAATTTGGTGAGCGAGCAGAGAACAACAAAACTTATAAACTGATGCTCAACAATGCAGAAAATCTGCATCGCTTGATTAATCAGATCCTGGAAATTTCAAAGATCGAAGCTGGAAAATCAAATTTTAAACCAGGTAAACAAAACATAAATACATTCATTAAAAATATTGGAATCAACTTTTCTGGCTATGCCGATGAAAAGCAAATTCGATATGATATAGAGCTTCCTAAAACAGATCAAAACATTTACTTCGACCCTGAAAAACTGGAACGAGTTTTTGTGAATCTAATATCAAATGCCTTTAAGTATACTGCTAAATATGGTATTGTAAAGATATCTCAAACTTCTAAACCAAACTGGCATTTTATTCATATTGAGGATAATGGAGAAGGGATTAAAAAAGAAGAGCAGGCGTATATATTCGATCGCTTCTATCGCTCCGAAAAAGAAAATCACAAAACAGGAACTGGGATTGGCTTGGAATTAGCAAAGCAAATTGTTGAACAACACAAAGGCTATATCAAATTAGAATCTGAACCTAATATCCGAACAATCTTTACCGTGGCACTAAAAAAAGGAAAGTCCCACTTCCCTTCAGGATTAATAAATGATGTAGATACATCTGACTTTAAGTTTAGTGAAGAATCGGTTATAGAGCTTAAAAACTATCAAACCAAAAAATCCAACAATAATATAAATCAGCCTATTCCGATTACGCAAATGTCATCAACAGTAGATAAACCATTGATCTTAATTGTAGAGGACAATCCAGATCTACAAGAGTTCCTCGTTCATTTGTTTCATAAAGACTATAAAGTACTAAAGGCAAATAATGGTCAAGAAGGGCTTGAGCTTGCAAAAAGTAAAAAACCTAAGCTAATCATTACAGATGCAATGATGGATCAAATGGATGGTTTTGAAATGAGTAAAAAGATCAAAGAAGACCCAGATCTCAGCCATATAATGATCATTATGGCGACAGTTAAAAGCTCAAAAGAATCGCGCGATAAAGCATACCAACATGGAGTTGATGCCTTAATGACAAAGCCATTTGATCCAGAGGTATTATTGCTAAGAGTCAGTAATTTCCTCAAGGTCAAGCAAAATATTAAGGCGAATATATTCAATCCATCAAATCTGACTGCCAATACTGCAGACGCAGATGATTTCATCCCCTTTAAAGAAGCTGATGAGCGCTTTATTAAAGAGGTTGTTCAAGTAATAGAAACCAATCTTAACAAGCCCGACTTCACCATAGAAGACCTGTGCAAGTCCATTGGGGTAAGTAAGAGTAATCTTTACAGAAAAATCAAGTCAATACTGGGATGCACAACCAATGAACTTATCAGAAATACTCGAATAAAAAAAGCTGCACACTTATTAAAGAATAGTGACCTAAAGATCTCTGAGATCACCTACCGGGTTGGGTTTAATGATTTACAATACTTCAGAAAATGTTTCAAAGAAGTCTATAAAATGACTCCTTCAGAATTTGGAAAAGCGGCTAAGCAAAACAAGAGAAAAATGAGCATTACTAAAAATTAATACATTCCGCAAGTGGCTCATTCCCCAGCGCAACCCGACGAGCTGATAATAACTCAGGATTCTTGTTCTGTTCAATTAAATAAAACTGATTCAGTTTTAAGTCTTCATAGGTTGTAATTGTATTATCAACATCAGGCCAATAGACCGTCAACTTCTCAACTTGACTAGCAAGACCAAGCCCCATTTCTACTCGCAAGGTATTTGCCCCAAAGGATCCTCCTGAATGCACTGTGTTATGCAGTACCTTTGATTCTCCATTAGCCATTTTTAGTTCAAACTTCAGCCTTGCTCCAATAGCAGCTTGGTTTGCCTCCGTTCCAGACAATTTCAAGGTGATCCAATTATTTGCTTCAAACCCTGGATTCTTTAATAGCATATTGTGGAAAACATCACTCTCTACAGCTCCACCTACTTGATGATAGATATCTTGATCTCCATCATTATCTAAATCACCAAAGGACACTCCGTGGCCTTTTTGAATCATTCCAAAACCACCCGGATGGGTAACATCATCAAATCCGTCCGAATCGTTGTGTACATACATTTTATTAGGAACGGCAGCCCACAGGTTAAATTCACCCGTACCTGAGTAAAAATCGTAGCGCCCATCATTATTTAGATCGCCAAAATTACCCCCCATAGTATACAAGGACTCGTCTAGTCCTTTGACTACAGTTTTTTCAAATTTCGTCCCCCCTTTATTCAAGTATAAGGTTGGTTTATTCGTTGAGCTAGCTAGCCCCAGATACTCTTTACATACTTGAGAAGATATATTAAATGGATCTGAATTGTCATAAGAAAATACAAATAGATCTTCCCAACCATCATGATCATAATCCCAAAACCAAGAAGAAAACGAATAGCTTGGCTCTTGAACACCATAGGCTTCTGCTTTGTCAATAAATGTCGGCACACCATCTTGAAGTCCCTGATGGATATAAAGTTTATTTTTTCCGTGATAGACAGACAGAAACAGATCTGGCCAACCATCGTTGTTTACATCTGAAAAATTGGCAGACTTAACAAACGCAAACACTTCAAGACCAGCATCTACAGATACCTGCTGAAAGCGTTCTCCTCCTAGATTTAAAAACAGGTCGGAGGGCAACTGGACTGACCCTGATTCATTGCCAACAAAGATATCCAAAAGACCATCTTTATTTACATCTGCAACAGCTACTGCACCACTTGGTTTTTCATTGAAGATTCCTGACTGCTCGCTAATATCTTCGAAGTACAGACCTTTCCGATTCATCAATAACGAATTAGGTAACTGCCCATTCTCTCCCAACCAAGCACCACGCATAATAAACACATCCGTCCATCCATCATTATTAAAGTCTCCTTGTATGCAATTCAATCCTCCTTTGAGTACATCCACTCCAGAACCTATACTAAGATCCTGAAAGGCTCCACCTCCTGTGTTTTGATAATAATGTGTTTGATCTGATAAACCATAGGACGTAGTAAAAATATCCAAGAGGCCATCATTATTAAAATCTTCAATGATGCTACCTCCAGCATGATCCATAGATGCAACGCCAGACTCTAAAGCGATATTTGGAAACTTAGGAAAAGACTCTTGGGTGTAAAATTTTTCCGGTGCTATCCGAAAACGCTTATCCATTTGAGCAGGATAATCACCTGCTGCCATACTTGAAATATTATAAAACCATATGGACTGATAATCCTTTGGATTGTATTCAAGTAAAGTTTCGTAACAGTCTTTTGCTAACCTCGCAGGTGTTGCAAGTGCATGAATCCCTTTACCTTCCAAGGGGATTATGCAGGATTCTCCATTGTGATTATAAATACAATTTTGATATTCAGCGTCTCTCAGATACGCTAGTGCAAGTGCTTTATAGTGTTGCACAGTTTGAGGAGTTACCTTCTTTTTTTCTACCCCAAGATTCAGAAACTCAATCAATACATTTATGGCTTTCTGATTTTGTCCATTGAGGAGGAGCATCAGGCTATAATCCAATGCAGAACTGTATCTCATTTGTTCAGGTCTAGCATCATACTCGCGTTCAAACTTCTTCAGCATAAATTCTGTATAGTATGGAACTTGTCCAGAAATTTGTGCAGCCTTCCCTTTGTTATCAAGAATATTCCCCATCTCGAGGTTAGAGATGGGGGTTTTACTTTTAGTACAAGAATTCAGTGCCAGCAGTGTTAAAAAACTGCAGCCAAGAATTCTAATTATTTTAATTGAGTATTGCCATTTGTTCGTCTGCATCACTATCCTTTTTCAACGCATAAATCTGAAGAGGTGCATTATTATTCCCAAAAATCAACATATCTCTGCCGTCCTCATTAATTTTTATAATTTGTCTTGTCTCATAAGGCACATGGAAACCACTAAGGTCATTAGGGATTAGATCAAATGAATTCCCACCTTTATTTTTCAATAATAAGCCATAAGAGGCATCTGATCGAGGTGTTTCAACCTCCGAATCAAACATATTTCCTGCTAAAATCAGATCCAAAAATCCATCTGCATCAATATCGATTGTCTCAATAGCATTTATATTGGACATTTGAACTTCCACCGGTAATTCGAGCGAGCGAAATCCAGCTTTAGGTTCTCTGATAAAAAGCATAGTATTGAACTGGTTAGCCCTATAGTGCAGTGCATTTTCAAGATTTGAAGCGCCATAGATACCTGCAAGATCTGAACTTGCAAAAGCATCATAGGAATTAAATTTTCGTTTGATACCTGGAACCTGCTCAGAACTGCATTGCTTTCCGCGCACTGGATACTGCTTGTCTCCTTCGAAATATCCCAGTACAATATCTAGGTTATTATTTCCATCAAAATCATCTACAAATACATCAAAGGTCTTTCCATGTCTAGCTTTATATTTATAATTATTCCCAAGGTTACCAGCTATCAAATCCTTGAGGCCATCATTATTAATATCTACGAGTTTAAGGCAATTCCACCAACCAGTATAATCATCCCTGAAAAAATCTTCCGACCGATCCACCAGTTCGAATCCATTATTTAGAAAAACTTTCGGACTCATCCACTCCCCGACTAATATCAAGTCTTGTTTCCCATCCTGGTTAAAATCACTCCAATCAGCATCTGTTACCATACCTACATCCTGCAATACTTCATTAAAAGAAGCCGCAGCAAGTTTGAATTGTATGCCTCCTTCTTTTGAAATATTCTCCAACAGATAACTACTTGCCGGAAGGGGATACTGCCCTGGTATTTGTCGCCCTCCAACGAATATATCCATGTCACCATCCATATCGAAATCTACCATCCTGAGAACAGATACTGAACTTCTATAATCTGCAGGAAGTGCTGAATCAAAGGCAACAAATTTACCATTATCATTCCTATAAAAACGATCTTTATAATACTCGGAATCCACTACCTCCTCGGAGCCAGCCATACCAATCATTAAATCCATGTCACCATCTTTATCGGCATCTATAAAAAGTGCTGCATTAGATTCTTGGTCTACATCACCAAGAGTCTGTACTTGTTTATTTCCACTACCGTCGATGGTTAGCACTTTAGACGCTTGACCCTGGGCGCCACCCATGAAGATATATTTTGAAGATTGATCGAGTGCTTCACCATAAGCCAATCCGGGACCAAAGCTAGACATCTGATGAGGAATGAGAATTTCCCGCTCAAAATCATCGAATGTATTTTCTTTATGTCCCCAAGATAACTGAGCGATTTCCAGAGGCTCAAAATAAGCCTCTGAAACCTGCTCCTTATGTTGTGCTAATTCAGCACTACCAATTATTAATTCTCTATTCTGATTCACAGCAAGATCTTTTACAACCTCTCTAAGTCCAGTCGGCCAAAGAATAATCAGGCTATCTACTTTCTGATCTTTTCCAAGACCAAAGTGTACTTTTTCTGATACAGCCGATTGGAATCCTCTAGTGCGTGTGTGTTCGTGGAACTGGGTTTTACCGTTGTGGTGAAGCCACATTTTGGCACCCAGTCCATTTTGGTTTTTTGAAGAACCTTTAAGTTTAAAGGTTATAAAATTGTTGAGTCCTAATTCACTACTAAGGTTCTTAAATACGCTTGCTGTGGTATCTATATTATTTGTTATCAATTCTAAATCTCCATCATTATCAAGGTCTGCATATGCCAGTCCATTTGAAAAATCCTCACGAGAGATTCCCCATGCTTTGTTTACATGTTCGAAATGTTTTCCATCTACATTTTTGAACATGTAGTTATCCACTTTTTTGGATGGCATCTTATCCATTAAATCACTAAGGGACAACTCTTTGTACTTGACTTTAAGACTAATATCTATTCGTTCAAGCCAATTGAAGTAATCTTTATTATTTATATCTTTTCTGGTTCCATTAGTTATATACAGGTCTTTTAGACCATCGTTATCATAATCCGCAAAGAGGCAAGCCCAGCTCCAATCGGTACTCTCAAGATTTGAGAATTTGGCTTGATCGCCATAGAATGGAATTCCGTCCTTTGTCCCCTGGTAGGTTTGAAGGGAATTGTACATGTATTGGTAATGAAATCCAAGATCTACATTATTGCGAAATGCTTGGATATCCATACTTGCCATATTGGCTTTAGATCTATAATTATCGACAGGAGACATATCCAGCTGAAAGATATCCAGCTTTCCATCTTGATTGAAGTCTGCCGCATCCACTCCCATTCCATAAAAGGATGTGTGTGTAAAGGATTCTTCAATATGATTTTCGAAAGTCCCATCGCCCTTGTTGATAAAAAATCGATCTGGTGTGCTAAAATCATTGGATAGATAGATATCGATGTATCCATCTTGATTGAAGTCATTTGCTAGAACACCGATGGTCAATCCAAAATTTTGTATACCGGCAGCTGCGGTCACATCGATAAAGTTTCCGTTTCCATCATTTTGGTAGAGATGATCTGAGGCACTCCAACTATTTTTATCCAATTTCCTTTTATACTCAAAGGAATAAGAATCAAATGGAGTAGGCTCATAATTACCTACTAAAAGGTCTAAGTCTCCATCATTGTCGTAATCAAAAAAAACAGATTGAATAGAGTAACTTGAATCTGCAATACCATAAGCATCTGCTTCCTCAGAAAACTGTGGCACGCCCGCTTCATCAGGTCCTTGATTGATCCAAAGTTCATTCTTTCTACTTGCCCATCTTCCGGCAACAGATATATAAATGTCTTCTAAGCCATCTTGGTTCACATCAGCAATTGTGGCTCCCGTGTACCATTTTTGTTGACTTTCTATACCACTCAGCTTAGTGATGTTCTCAAATTGAAGATCACCTGTATTCATGTAAAGCTGGTTCTCTACCATATTACCTGTAAAGAAAACATCTTCTAATCCATCACTATTAAAATCTCCAACAGCAACACCCCCTCCCATATAGAAATATCCATAATTGAAGAAGTTCATTGAATCTGTCACGGTCAGATCATTCCTGAAATCTATGCCACTTTCAGCATCTGTGATTTCTGTAAATATTTTCGAAGATGATTCTTTTGAAGACAAGTCTTTATCGGAACAAGCACTAAACAGTACTACAAGAAGGAAAACGATTCCAACTGCTCTATTCATAATAGTTTTTTAAAAAACCCGGGCCATAGGACCCGGGTCTACTCTCACTGAATATTATAGTTCTTAGTAACCTGGGTTTTGAGTCAAGTTACTAGCTCTAAGTATTTCATTTTGTGGTATAGGAAGCAATTCATGCTTACCAGTCTGGAAGTCTTCAAGCTCATCAGCAGCCATGCCCCAACGAACTAGATCGATATAACGGAATCCTTCCAAAGCAAGCTCTAATTGACGCTCTTTAACGATTGCGTTCAACAGATCAGAACCTGTAGCAGTTACATCTGCCAAACCAACTCTTGATCTTACTTTGTTAAGTTCAGTTTGTGCAGCTCCATCATTTCCAGCTCTATGATTTGCTTCTGCAGCCATCAATAGAACATCAGCATAACGAATCAATCTCCAGTTTGTCCCATAATTCAACGCAAACACGTCATCATTAGACTCTGTAGAATATGCACCATACTTTCTTCTTAAGAAACCTACGTAATCAAATGTATCAGTACCATCATACTCACCACCTGCATCAATGAATTCCTGCTCAGACATTACTGTAGAAGCCCTTCTTACATCATCACCTTCAGCAATAAATGCATCCCAAAGCTTAGCAGAAGGGTAGTTAAATCCCCATCCGTTGTTCAACGAATCAACACCAGAGAATACACCTTCACGTGCACCCATCAACTGAATGTGAATATTTGACTCTGAACGAGATCCCCAAGGGTAACCATTTGCACCCCAATCATATCCTGCAGTCTCAATATAAACTGCCTCCATGATAGACTCCGTTCCAAGCTCACCAACCTCTGCGAATACATCCCCGTATTCTGCTTCAAGACCGTATTCAGCTGAAGAAATAATTGTTCCGAATGTAGAAGCTGCCTCAGACCATTTTTCTTGGTAAAGTTGAGCTTTACCTAAGATTGCATGTGCAGTACCTTTAGACATTCTGAACTTGTCCGCACTAGAGTATTCACTCTTGTTTGGAAGTACAGCCGCTGCCGCATTTGCATCTGCCTCAATTTGAGCATATACATCTGCTGCGCTTGATCTAGACTGATTGTACTCAGAAGGAGCAAGCTCAGTAAGAATCACAGGAACACCTCCAAATAGTGATGCTAACTCTAGGTAGTAATATGCACGAAGTGCTTGTGCCTCTGCTATCAAACGATCTTTAAAGTCATTATCTGCTTCAACATTGTTTATCACAAGGTTAGCTCTATAAATACCATAGTAATTAACTGCCCAAGTTCCTTCAATAGGAGCATTGGTAGCATCGAATTCCATTCTGTCAATCGCTACATAATTTGGCTGGTCACCTGAATTTGCACCACCTGCCTGAGATTCATCAGACGGAAGCGTCTTTACCATATATGGAGAAGACCATCCAGAACCCCATTGGTTCTGATGCCACTGAAGAATATCGTAAACAGCCATTGTTGCCTGATTAGCATCATCGTCTGTTTTATAGAATTCATCAACTGAAAGTTGATTATTTACATCTACATCAAGGAAATCAGCACAAGCGTATATTCCTACGAATAATACTAATGCTCCAAATCCTTTTATTAATAATGATTTCATTTTAAGATTTTTACACAATTAGAAAGAAAGGTTAGCTCCAAACATGATTTTCTTAGGTAGTGGATAAACACCTCTGTCAATCCCCTGAGAACGATCATCACCTGAACCAACTTCCGGATCCATTCCTACATACTTCGTAAATGTAAAGAAGTCTTCTAGAGAAACGTAAACACGTGCTCCTTTCCAAACTGAATTTTGATTGAAGTTATAGCCTAACTGCATCTGCTTGATACGAAGGTAAGAACCATCAAATACCATAAAGTCAGAATTGTAAGCATATATATTGTCACTATTAGCTCTGAACCAATCATTAGATCCACTACCTTCAGTCCAACGATCTTCGTAGAAGAATGCTGGCTTGTTAGCAGACGCACGATCCGTACGGTTGTATCCTAAAAGGATATCATTACCAACTGATCCTTGCATAAACATAGTGAAGTCAAATCCTTTGTACTCAGCAGCCAAACGCACACCAAATAGCATATCAGGATGTGGGCTACCGATGAAAGTCTGGTCAGCTGGAGTGATTGCTCCGTCTTCGTTTACATCAACAACTCTTGGATCGCCAGCTGCAAAACCTTCTGTCAAACCATATTTTTGCATATAAGTAACAGCATCTTCCTCAGACTGAAGAATTCCTTCTGTTTGGTAACCTCTAAAGTACCAAGCCGGAAGACCAGTTTCAAATGCAGTAGCTGTCCAACCAACACCTACACCAGCACCTGGTGCAAAGTCTAGATTTTCATCCAAAGCAGTAACTTCATTCTGAATTCTTGTCATATTTGCACCCAATTCGAAATCAAGATCTCCGAATGAGTTTCTGTAAGTAAGTTCTACTTCCCAACCTTTGTTTGAGACATCACCTAGGTTTACAGTAGGTGCATTATTACCAACAAAGTTAGGAATAACCCCTTGGTTCAATAGATTCTTAGTTTCCTTCTGGAAATAATCAACTGTAAGTGCAACGCGATCGTTGAACAAGCCTAAATCGATACCGAAATCCAATTGCTGAGAAGTTTCCCAAGTCAATTCTGGATTTGAAAGGATTGTTGGCTCTGCAGCAATATTTAGGTTTCCGTCGCCATCAGGATATGCATTTCCGAAACCAATTGCTGATTTCCATGCCCCTGGGCGAAGGTTTGCTAAACTACCATTCTGTCCCCAACTTGCTCTTACTTTCATAAAGTTAAGTGCACTTGATGATGGGAAGAAATCTTCTTTTGAAACGATCCATCCTAATGATGCAGATGGGAAAGTACCCCACTTGTTTCCATCAGCTAGTAAAGAAGATCCATCTCTTCTCATTACAACGCTCAAAAGATATTTACCAGCATAGTCATAGCTTACACGACCGAAGTAAGACAATAGGTTAGATTGAGATTCGCCACCGTTTGCAGTAGTGAACTCATTACCTGGTTGCACTGAACCTAGGTAACCAAAGTTGTCTGACTCAATAATCAAACCAGAACCTGCTCCAAGAACATAGCTATTTGAGTATGAGTACGCAGATGTACCCGCCACAACAGATATATTATTTAAGCCAAACGATTTGTTGAAGTTAAAGTAGTTCTCCCACTGAATATTTGAATTATTCCAGTGTGTTTGCTCTACAGTTGCAATATTAGACTGAGAAGTAGCTGTAAAGAAGTATGAAGGCGTCCAATTGTGGAATCTTCCATATTCATTATCAACACCTAGTCTAGAAGTAAATGTAAGACCTTCTACAAGCTTAAGTTCAGCAAACATAGAACCCATTAAACGATTAGTCGTATTACCACTACCGTTTAACAAATGCTGAGCCGCTACTGGATTGTAGATCTCACCGTTTACAAACTCAGACATACCATATACATTACCGTCTGCATCAGTAAGGATGCTGTTACCAGCGTCAACTTGATCCTGAACGAATGAAGGTATAGCACCAGAATAAGTAACTGGAGTCAATGGATCCATCATGATAGCGTTACCAAGAACACCACCAAACTCAGAATCCTCTGCAATACCTTTACGGTTTGAATTTGTGTAATTAATACGAACACCTACGTTCAATCTGTCATTGACTTTTGAGTTGATATTCGCACGAAAAGCAGTACGTGTAAATTTGTCACGATCTCCAACTACCATACCATCTTGATCAAAGTATGACCCTTGCACATAGTAATTAGATTTTTCATTACCACCCGCAAATGATAAGGTGTGATTTTGCATTGGAGAAGCTTCGAAAACTTCATCCAACCAGTTCGTGTTTATACCTGCTGCTTGCACCATAGAATCAGTACGGCCCATTACTCCAGCTTCTTGCATATATGCAGCATGCTGACTTGCATCCATTAACTGAAGATTGGTGTTGAGATTCTGGATACCATACTGAGCAGAGTACGTAATAGTGCTCTCTCCAGATTTTCCAGATTTCGTAGTAATGATAACAACACCGTTTGCACCTTCAGCACCATAGATAGCTGCTGCAGCTGCATCCTTAAGGATTTCGATGTTCTCAACCTCTCCTGCTGAAAGGAAAGAAATGTTTTTTGTTCTCATACCATCCACAATGTAAAGTGGTTCAGCATTCCCATTAGAACCTGTACCACGAATACGTACCTTAAATCCTGAACCAGGAGATCCTGAATTCGGTAGGATAGATACACCTGCAGATCTACCTTGAAGGGAAGACTGCAATTGGCCATTTGAAAGGTTTTGAATTTCGTCTACCTCAATACTTGAGATGGCACCGGTTAACTGACTCTTTTTCTGACGTCCGTAACCAACAACCACTACTTGATCCAGCATTTCTGAACCAGCTTCAAGCTGTATTGAAATATTGTCCTGACCTTCTACAGAAACATCCATAGATTGATATCCCGTATAAGATATCTCTAAAATGCTTGATCCTTCTGGAAGGTTTACTGTAAATGCGCCGTTGATATCAGTGGCAGTACCTGAAGTGGTACCTTTTACTAATACAGTTGCGCCAACTAAAGATTGACCAGTTTCATCCGTCACTTTTCCGGATACATTCCTCTGAGCAAACATGCTAAAGGAAAGGGTCATTAAAATTGCCAAACTAAATAAATGTTTGGTTCGTCTAGTGAAAGAATGTCTATTCATGAACAACAGAATTAAATTAGCATTCGGTTAACAATATGTTAAATCTAATTCGATAAAAGCCACAAACAGAAAGGTATTTGATTCATAATAGGTGGACAAAAAAACCAAAAACAACTAAATAACTGTAAAACAACAGCTTACAACTTCAAGGCTTAGGTGAAAAAAGTAAAATTCTTTGGTTTTTCGAAATAAAACTCGGAGATAGTGCCGGGGTTCAAAATTAAAAACAGAAACTTTGGTTTATTTACCCACCTTAAATGGTATAAGACACTATGCTAATTACCACAAATCTTAAGGAGATTTGTTTTTTAATATTACTTATTAACCACTATAACATTATGCTAAAATATATCAAGTTTATCCTAGTTCTGGGTATGCTAATCACAGGGCTAACTGTAGAGGCACAGAACAATGCATCCAAATTTACGGATGCGGATATTGAAGCTTTGATCAACAAAATGTCCATTGAAGAGAAAGCAGGACAAATGACTCAGGTTACAATTGACATGATCCTAAAAGAGAAGTCATCCACTGAGATCGATGAAAAGAAACTTCGGTATGCTATAAAGGATATGCAAGTAGGCTCCATTCTAAATGTCAAATGGCATTCCTATGATCTAGCAACCTGGGACAAAGTCCTGACAGCAATACAGGATGTAGCTACAAAAGAAACCAGACTAGGTGTTCCAATCCTATATGGGATTGATGCCATTCACGGAGCGAACTACACACAGAATGCTACCCTTTTCCCGCACAATATTGGTATGGCTGCTTCTAGAGACAGATCTCTAGTAAAAGCAGGTGCTCAAGTTACAGCAAAGGAAGTTCGTGCCAGTGGACATAGATGGAATTTTGATCCGACATTAGGTGTAGGAAGACAACCCTTATGGGCAAGATTTGAAGAAACTTTTGGAGAGGACACCTATTTAGCATCAGAGTTAGGTGCAGAGGTAATAAAAGGTTATGAAGAAAAGGGACTAGACCATCATGAAGCTGTTGCCTCATGTATGAAACACTTCATCGGTTATTCAAATCCTAGATCAGGAAAGGATAGAACCCCTGCATATATGTCCGACAGAGAATTGAGAGAACACTATCTACCTACTTTCCAAGCAGCAGTAGATGCAGGTACCTCAACTGTAATGATTAACTCTGGAGAATTAGACGGAATGCCTGTTCACGCAAGTAAGTATCTCCTTACTGATGTATTAAGAAATGAACTTGGTTTTGAAGGAATGGTCGTATCGGACTGGGAGGATGTAATCCGACTAAAACTAAGAGCACACGTTGCAGAGACGCATAAAGAAGCTGTTCGCCTAGCTGTAGATGCTGGATTAGATATGTCTATGGTTCCTTTAGATTATTCCTTTAGAAACCATCTTATAGATTTGGTAAAAGAGGGCACAATTAGTGAGGAGCGCCTAAATGAGTCAGTTAGAAGAATCCTTGTGCTTAAAAGAAACCTTGGTCTTTTTGACAACCCATATACCGAAGAAGAGGCAAGAAAAAACTTCAACCTGGACAATTATACAGAAGTTGCTCTTACTGCTGCACAGCACAGTATGACTTTATTAAAAAATGAAGATCAGGTGCTTCCTATGAAAGCAGGGCAGAAAATTCTTTTAGCAGGACCGGCAGCGAATGAATTTACCTGTCTCCACTCCTCTTGGTCATTTAACTGGCAGGGTAATGCAGCAGAATACTATCCGAAATCTACAGAAACCATTTACGATGCAATGAAGCAACGATTCGGTGCGGATAATGTAAGCTGTGCTTCTACCAATAAATTTGAAGATCCTAAAAATACGGATGCTGCTAAATTGACAAAAATGGCTGCGGATGCTGATGTGATCGTACTTTGCCTTGGGGAAAAGGCATATGCAGAATCACCAGGTGTAATCAATGACCTTACATTGGATCAAGAACAACTTGAACTAGCC
The DNA here is from genome assembly GCA_029252685.1 of Saprospiraceae bacterium. Lineage (GTDB taxonomy): Bacteria > Bacteroidota > Bacteroidia > Chitinophagales > Saprospiraceae > AM-2324. The sequence goes on from JAQXAY010000126.1 coordinate 15,486, forward strand.
GAAGCTGCAATTGCTACGGGTAAGACTGTAATCTATGTACTTGTGCAAGGAAGACCAAGAGTAATCAACAGTATTGAAGCGGGTGCAAAAGGAATCCTACAAGCATACAGACCTTCAAGCCGTGGAGCAGATGCAATCGTAAGTGTTCTAAGTGGAGACTTCAATCCATCGGGTAAGCTACCATTTACGTATCACAGGAATACCGGTGACATAGTACTATATGACCATAAATTTGCAGAGACATTCACTGAACTTGCTCCTGGTGAGATTGGTGGCAGCGGTTTTAACCCACAATGGCAATTTGGCCACGGATTGAGTTACACAACTTTTGAATATGGAAAAATGAATGTTGATAAGACAAACTTTTCTGGAGATGAAAAGGTAACGGTTACAGTTAGTGTAACAAACACTGGTGATCGTGATGGCCATCATGCTGTAGAGCTCTTCTCAAGAGATGACTATGCTTCAGTGTCTCCTTGTGTAAAAAGACTAAGAGCTTTCGACAAAAAGCTAATCAAGGCAGGAACTACTGAATCTTTCAGTTTCACAATTGATTCAGATGATCTTTCCTTTATCAATTTTAAAAGTGAACGAATCACTGAAAAAGGAACCTTCTCCTTGTTCATTGATGATCAGTCGGCAAGTATCCGATATGAGTAATAAAAAAAGGCAAGGATAAAATCCTTGCCTTTTCTTTTATAGAGTGCCTGCTTCGACTAATTCTATGAAGCCTATAATTCCATTCCAATAATTATCCATATCATCATACTGAGACAGATGCGAACCATTTGGACAAAGTAAGTGGCTCCCTTTCGGTATCTGCTCTGCCATCCATTCCATATGGTCAGGGTCCATGGTATCATGTGCTCCTCCAACGGTGAGTGTTGGTACCGTAATAGAACTCAACTGCTTAGAGACATCCCAATCTTTCAAGGTAGCATCTCCTTTTAATCCAAATTCTGATGGACCTTGCATATAAACATAAACCTCAGGGTTCAAATGCGCAAAGGTACGACCGATGGCATCGGGCCATTCTTCTAGTGGAGCACGCAAAACATGCTTTGTATAATAATGCGTTTCTATAGTTGAAAGGTAAGTTTCATTGCTATAGTCTTCGCGATCCTCATAATACATAATGGTATCGAGCACATCTTTTGGCAATGCCGGAGCAAGCACCTCTTTGTTATACTTGTTGTAGGCTTCTACATTAGACATCATATTTGAAATGATAAGCCCTTTGAGTTTATCCTGATGTCTAAAAGCATATTCCATAGCTAAAATACCGCCCCAGGATTGTCCCAGTAGGTAGAAGTTATCTTGATTCAAGCCAAGTGCCTGACGGACTTGCTCTACCTCATCTACAAAGCGCTCTATATTCCATAGGCTTGTGTCTGAGGGTTGATCGCTGTAGTAAGAACCAAGCTGATCATAATAATAAAATTCGAAGCTTTTACCAGGAAAATACTGCTCAATACTTTCATAGAGCTCGTGGGTACAACCAGGGCCACCGTGTAAGAGTAGCACTTTCACATCTGGGTTGTCTCCGACTTTTCGGGTATAAACATTGAATGTCCCCTTCGGTGTTTCAACAGGTATCATCTGCACACCTTCAGCATTCAATTTTGCTTCTTTTAAAGCATCTTCATCTGAAGTTGCTTCCTGAGTTACTTGATCCTCAGTTTCATTGGCTGAATCTTTCTCATTCTGACATGAAAAAAGGAACAGACTCAATCCTAGTAAGGGTAATAGTCTAAAAAAAAAAAAAAATGGATAAAATGTTTACAATAATATAAGCATTTTATCCAAAAGATCTATTCAGAATTACTTAAAAAGTATAAATCGTCCGAAGTACACTTGCTCTTCAGTAAGAATCTCCAGCATATATTGACCCGAAGGAAGTGCATATGCGCTTAAATCAAGAGATCCGTTGCTAAGCTCCGAAGTATCAACAAGCTGAGTCATGCCATTGGAATATAACACACGAACTCTTAGGAATTTAGAATCTCCTAAAGACTCTTTGAAAGCTAAAATTCCTGTAGTTGGATTTGGGAAAAGTGTTAATTCACTTAAGTTTCTTTTTAATAGCTCATCAACATTATTAATATCCGCCTGACCAATGTTTACGTCTGTATACAAACGATACTCTCCTGCTTCAAAATCTAACGACATATTCACATCACTAACCTCTAAACTTTCTCCTGAAAAGTAATCATACCAAGTTCCAGTAGAAGGAAAGTTAGCAGATATTGTTTCTCCATCCATATCGAAAGCACCTAGTATTACAACATTCACCTCATCATCAAAAAGACGAATCCTTTTTTGATTTGAGTTATAATGGTCATAGTCAAAGTCTTCTGTATGGAAGACATCATAAGTATTTCTCAATTCAAGTAAGGCCTTATTCACATCATGAAGCTTAACTCGATATTGATTATCTAAAAATTGCCAAACGATTGGCTTAGGGTCTAACTTACAACCTGTATCATTTGGATCTACTGTTCCATTTTCACAAGTAAATATCGAATAATTATAACCCAACTCACCAAACTGCCAGATCATCTTGGGACCTGGAATTGTAAGGAAGAACGTAGTTGCAAGTTCTTGTCTTCCCAAGGCTGTATTAAACTCTTTTACGTTATATCCAGAACCTGAATTACCATACTCAAGGTTTTTATACATCAGTCGCTCCTCATCATGACTTTCCATATAGCTTACCAAGTGAGGATTAGACCAACCACGCTGTTTATACACCGCCCAGTTCAGATCATTATTATACCCCATAGTCGCTTCATTATACTGAAAGTTCATATTCCCCCACAACATAAATCCAAACTCTGATAAATTCTTTTCCTCCGAATTATCTGCAAAATGCTCTAATATTAGCAAGGAAGTAGGATCAAGCTCCCAGATCACATTCCCCATACGCTTTAGCAGATCTATACGACTTTGGTCATAAGAACCCGCATCAAAAGGACCCCCAACATTCTGAGTAAAGCCTTTAGTCAAATCAAATCGATAACCATCAATATGATATTCTTCAATCCAATGTTTTACAACTCTATCCACATAGTACTGAGTTCTTGAACTTTCATGATTGAAATCAGATCCAACATTAAAATTATGTGTTGGGTCAACATTGAACCAAGGGTTGTCAACAGCTGGCTTTCCCCATTCTCCAGCACTAGGATCCCAATAAAGTTGAGCGAGCGGACATTGACTGAATCCGTGATTCAAGGCTATATCTAAAAGAACTGCAATGCCCCTTTCATGACAAGCATCAACAAAGGTTTTAAACAATTCAGGACTACCATAATATTTATCCAAGGCATAGTGAAAGGATGTATTATACCCCCAACTTAAGTTCCCCTCAAATTCAGAGATTGGCATCAATTCTATAGCATTGATACCAAGATTTTGCAAGTAATCTAGCTTAGAAATTAAAGCGTTATAATTACGCTCCTCTACAAAATCACGTATCAAAACCTCGTAAACCACTAGTTCTTCTTTAGCTGGACGATCGTAATTATCATACGCCCAATTAAATGTTGGTTTCACAGGAAAAAAGCTAGTCACATTACCTGTTGTTTTTCCAAATGGATACTCTTTGAGGTTTGGAAAAGTTTCTTCACTGATATATTGATCGTTATATGGATCAAGAATGATCTCGCTATACGGATCAGCAATCTTCAAATCCCCATCCACATAATATTGGTAGGCATATTCTGTATCAGGATCTAAGCCTTCTACGTCAAGCCACCAAACACCATCTGGACTAAGCTTCATAAAGTAATCTTCACTAGCGACCCAGTTATTGAAATCCCCTATGACATAAACATAATCCTTGCTCGGAGCTGTGAGTGCAAATCGAACGTGATCCGCCTCAATTCTATTCAAACCAGATTCTGTTCCGTTAGGATATGGGATAGTACTTACCGCTCCATTCACAACATAAAATATGGTATCATAAACTTCTTCCGCACCATCTGTGGCATACATTACCAATTCGTGATCTCCTGAAGTCAGTCCAATAATCGTATGATTCAGGCTTGTTGAATTCAACTCTTCTGCAACCAAGTTTCCATTATCAAACAGTTGAATATCTGCCTCCAAGGATGCATTAACCAATACCTCCATCTCTTCTCCTTGCTCGAGAATATTAGAATAGTCTGCTGGAACAGCAAAGCCAGAAATCAGCCCCTGCTGACCTGAAAAAACAGGGACAAATATATCTGCACCATCGTCTGTTTTACCTTCCAAAGACCCTGAAGCATTTCGAAAAACTAAAGCTATTTCATTTATTTCAATGTCAGCAGGAAGGGCAGTATTATTATTATTGTTCTCTTCAGCCCATTCCAATAAGCTTGGAGAAAATGTTAGCTGCCAAATATCTGAGGTTCCAACTCTTGTCATCTCAGTTCGACTATCTGCAGTGCCCCAATTACCAGTAACATACTGCCAGGACCCTGGACCATCAGCTTCAGTAATCAGACCAACATGTGCATAAACTTTTTGCCCTTGCGGCAAACCGGCAAGCGCTCCTGTACCCAGTGCAGCGTCGTAAGTGATTGTTATTGCATCCTCAGCGGATGCGAAAGTTGGATCAGTAGTCACAATCTGACCATTAGTCAAGTTTCCTATCAGCAAAAAAACGATCAATACTAGATTAATTCTCATGTTCTATATATTTAGCGAATAGATTCTTTTTCTGTAATCAATAAGTTACATAAACCTGCTATAATTAAGCAAGTACCTGCCAATAACATGGTTGAAATAGTCTGATCTCCAAAGATCAGGTAACTTACATTTACCCCTCCCACAGCAGCTAGGATTTGGGGAATAACAATAAACATATTGAAAATACCCATGTAGACACCCATCTTTTTTTCATCGATTGAAGAGGATAACATAGCGTATGGCATAGACAATATTGACCCCCATGAAAAACCAATCAACGCAAAACACAGATTAAGGTATTGGTAATCTGGGATGAAAAACATCAATATAAAACCTAGCCCACCAAGAATCAAGGAGACTAAGTGCACCAACTTCCTGTTTATGCGGACTTTGGCAGTAATGAATGTTAGTATGAATGCAAATAGCATAGACGAGAGTCCATAAACCCCCATATAACTACCCACTAAGTTTGCAGATTCATTATATGCTGTCAGTGCTTGTTGAAACATAGCAGTTCCTGCTTCAGGAAAAGGAGTTTGAAAAACATGTTCCGTCAGAGCTGGTGTTGCCATTGACCACATAGTAAAGAATGCAAACCAGCTAAAAAACTGCACCAAGCCAAGTTTTTGCATAACCTTTGGCATGCCGAGCACATTGTTTATGATCTCTTTTGCTCCATCAAAAAATCCAGCTTTAGCCTTTTCTGCTTCAAAGGCTTCTAGGTCTTCTGGTGGATACTCATCTGTGGTAAAGATAGTAACCAATATAGAAGCAATGAAAATAACAGCTCCTATACCAAAAGCAATCTTCACATCACTGGGAATAACACCTGCGACTGATTCTTCAACTATCCCCATACGGTCCATTACGCTTTTGACCATAAAAGGAAGTTTACTTGCTACCCATGTTCCTATACCGATGATTAATGTCTGGATAACGAAGCCATACGATCGTTGCTCCTCTGGTAATTTATCTGCGACAAGTGCTCTAAATGGTTCCATAGAGATATTTATGGAAGCATCTAAGACCCAAAGCGAACCTACTGCCATCCACAATGTGGAAGAGTAAGGCGCAAAGAAAAGCGTAACCGATGCCAACACTGCCCCTACTAAGAAAAAGGGCCTTCTCCTACCAAGCCGCGGATGCCAAGTCCTATCACTCATATAGCCAATAATCGGCTGTACAATAAGTCCCGTCAAAGGCGCAGCAATCCAAAGCATTGGAATATCATCTTTTGCTGCACCAAGGGTCTGAAAGATCCTTGACATATGACCTCCCTGAAGTGCAAATCCGAACTGGATTCCTAAGAACCCGAAGCTCATATTCCAGATTTGCCAAAAGGTGAGTTGTTTTTTAGAATATCCTGAATTCATAATTTTTATGTTTGGTGGAGTTACATAGAAGCTTTTTGCTCAAAGACTTTATAGCCATAAGGAGCAAGATCAATCTGCTGACCAGCGCCAGCTTCTTGGGTAAATATCTCTCTCATACCATCCACAGACTCTGTAAGGTCTGCAGTTTGTTCCGAATCACTAAAATTCAAAACAACGACCACTTTATCCCCATCCTTTTCCCGTTTAAATGCATATACGGTCTCGGATTCATTTAATCGAACTGGCTGACCACCATAAATTCCATTCCAAAGTGCTTTGTTATCTCTATGAACTGTTAGCAAAGTCTTGTAGAAGGATTCGTATTTAAAATCACCGAATTCAATATCATCTTTATCAAAAAAAGCAAGACGTTTTTCCAAGGGTTCTTCTTGACCTGAATAAATCAATGGCATTCCTGTAAGCGTACCTGTAAGTACTGCAAAGGTCTGGTGTGCATCACCATAGCGTTCAAATTCTGTTCCATTCCATGAATTCTCATCATGGTTGGTCGTAAAGCTCATCTGAAAACCTTTGTTAAATTTCTCTGCGTTCTCAAGTAGGTATTTGTCTATTGCATTGACATCCTCAACTCCTTTGCCAATTTCATTGGTAAGGTGCATAAAAGACCAAGGATAACTCATATGGAAGTTTCCAGAATTCCTATGTGGTGGATGTTCTGCTTCTGCAAGCATGAATACAGGCTTTATTGCGCGCATCCTAGACACTGCAGAATCCCAATAATCATCAGGAACTTCAAAGGCAACATCACAGCGATATCCATCTACATCATATTCTGTGATCCAATATTCCAAAGCCTGAGTCATTTCCTCACGCATATCCATATTACCAAAATCAAGTTCCGCAACATCATACCAATCCGTCGGCTCACCATTCATAAAAGGATGAGTAATAGTATCTGCAACATGCGTAAAATATTCCGGATGATCCTCGATCCATACATGATCCCAACCTGTATGATTCGGTACCCAGTCTAGGATGACTTTCATATCTAGGGTATGAATCTTATCAACCAGATTTTTGAAATCCTCAGCAGTTCCAAACTCTGGATTTACAGCTGTATAATCTGAAACTGCATAATACGAACCCAAACTACCTTTTTTCTTGGTCGTCGATATTGGATAAATAGGCATCAACCACAACATTTTCACGCCCATATTATTCAATCGATCTAAATGCTCTGCAAATGCATTGAACGTTCCCTCTGGAGTATATTGTCTAATATTTACTTCATAGATATTTGCATTTACAGCCCATGCAGGCATCAAATCCGCTCCAACTGTTTCTTCTGCAATTACTGCAGCATCTAGAACAGCTTTTTCTTCTGTATTTTTCTCTTGGCAAGCCACTGAAAAAAGAACTAAGCTTGTAGCTAAAAGGCCAAATAGTGCTTGTTTACGTATCATTTATAGCTTATTTTGATTGAATGATCTCAAAGGACCAGGGTTCTAAGGAAAGTGTTACCTGTGCTTCATTTTGAATCAACTTTTCACCTGCACTAATCTGTCGAACAAAGGTCATCGATCTCGTATTATTATCAGTCTTTATTGAAAAGGTTTTCGAGGAAACCCCTTTATTGAAAATGCAATAAGAAATCTCATCGAAATACCGTCGTTCCAGAATTATATAATCGTCTCCAGAATCTACAATTCTTGTATCCCCATAAATCAGTGACATAGAATTCCTCCTAAGATTCACCATTTTAGAAGTCATAGCTTTTGTCTCCAATTGCTTTTGGTCGAGCTCATCGAAGATCATCATATCTCGATTGTCGGGATCATTAGCCCCGGGTATTCCAATCTCATCACCATAGAATATTGTTGGCACACCTGGTATGGAAAGATAGAATGCAGTCATCAATTGCAGCTTTCTATATGCTATAGGGTCTCCCACTCCAACCTCACGCTCAAAGCCTGCCGCTCTTGGGTCTTCGTCCATCCTCAAAGCTCCTCCGGCATATGAAATAAAGCGGGCCTGATCGTGATTCCCAGTCATATATCCCATTGTATTATGATGGCCGTAATAACTTAAAGATTGCTCCAGAGCATCTGCAACAACTTGCATGGAAGGCTCTTGAAGGGCGAAAGAAGAACGACTGTCAAAATATAAATTGAAATCAAACTGCGAATCTAAAAGCCCAGAACCTATATAACTATTCACCAAATCTCTACTTCCATAGGTTTCTCCAATTTGATATACCTTTTTACCTTTGGAAACACGATCCTCTTTTAATCGTCTTGTCAGCTTACGCCAAAAATCTAATGGTATATGCTTTGTTGCGTCATGCCTAAATCCATCAAGGTCAAATTTTTGAATCCAATACATGGTAGAGTCCACCTGCAAATCAACAACTTGAGGATTCTCTAAATCCAATGAAGGCAAAAACTCATCGAACCAAGTCGTCAACCTTTGCTCATCCCAAAGTCGGAGGTTTCTTCTTCCATCTTCAAGCATAAAACCAGTAGCATAGCTTGGATTATTCTTAATTATAGGATGTTGCTCATGAACATGATTGCATACATAATCTAGTAAAATTGCAATGTCATTTTTATGCGCTACCCGAATGAGTTCATACATCTCTTCATCCGTTCCGAAGCGATGGTCTATTTTACTGGAAGAAATAGGCCAATACCCATGATAGCCCGAATAAAAATTTTGTGGCTCTATATATTCCTGAAAGGCTCCTACAGGATTTTGTGTGATTGGCGACAGCCAAATACTATTAATCCCTAAATCATTAAAATATCCTGAACGAATCTTTTCGGTAATACCTGCAATATCTCCGCCTTGATAATTTGCCTTATCATATAAACGTGGATCATCCAAAGGTTCGTCATTGGATGGATTTCCATTATAAAATCGATCTACAAGCGTAAAATACATGACTTGGGCTTCGTAATCCGTCAAACCAAGAGCCTCTGGATCTCTAAGTATCTTCCCGTCATGGACTGGCACCATGATATCGTTAGAAAGTCCTGATTTGTTCTTAGCAAACACCCTAAGCTTCGTCTTTCCATGAACAGTTGGAAGTTTTACGCTCAATATTGAATCTTCTACTTCATAGTCAAGGAATAAGTTATCTAGATAAGGAAAGTATTCCAATCCTTCTTGACTTCCGCTAACATTTATGAATACATTAGCCCCTGCATAGTGACTTGTTTGTAAAACTGGATAATCGGCTAGTTCGACCTTTGAAGGTCTAAGATCCAATAAACTATTAACCCCTCCAGAACCATTATCCGCCTGAAGTTCATTAGTAGGATCTAATAATTCTTTTCCATCCGTGACGAAAAGATATTGAAATGCATTAGGGTTCAAAAGAAACTCAAAATTCCAGTTTCCATCCTCAAGGCTCCCTTCTACAAGATTCCAATTGGTCATCTCCCCTTTGAGCTTGACTACTGAATAATTATCATCCGCCAAACTCAATCGCACTGGTTTTTTTATAGAACCAATACTAAGTACATCCATGCTTCCACCAACTGTCTCAAATCTTATGTTGAACAACTGACCTCTAGTATTCTTGCTATAAATCAAAAGGCTATCCTTTTGATCTGAAAATTCAAAGGTCCATCCTTCTGGTAGATTCACACCCAAAACATCTGCTTTATCAAGAAAGTAATCTTCTAATATTACCACAGTAGTATCTGAAGACTCCAGCTTCACAGGACTTGCAATCCCAAGATCACTGGAAACATTTACCGGATCTCCTTCACAGGAAAAAAGGATAAAAAACAGAATAGGGCTAATCAACTTGAAGGACTTCTTAAGCATTTTCAAAGGATTTTAGTTTGAAAGTATAGTCTAGACCTGCCCCAACATTTACTTGTTCACCATTAGCGAAGAACTCTAATTTCTGCGCAGATGAATTATGTACCACACAGGTATCAGCCTCTACTTTTATAGTAACCAAAGCACCATTGTGTAGTAATTTATAAGCAAATGATTTCCAATTTGCAGGTAACATAGGATTTAGATGTAGGCGAGCATCTTTCATTCGCATACCACCGAATCCCTTCACTACAGATATCCATGTCCCAGCCATACTAGTAATATGGAGTCCATCTTCTGTATCATTATTATAATCATCCAGATCCAATCTGGCTGTTCTCAAATACATTTCGTAGGCCTTTTCCTCTTTGTTTAGCTTTGCAGCCAGTATTGCATGTACACAAGGGGACAGTGATGATTCATGAACTGTCATTGGCTCATAGAAATCAAAATTGCGCTCAATATCTTCGATATTAAAATCATCTTCAAAGAAGAACATGCCCTGTAAAACATCTGCCTGCTTGATAAAACAAGACCGAAGGATACGATCCCAAGACCAGTTCTGGCAAAGTGGATAATCATTCCCACCAAGAGAAGAAACAGGCCTTAAATCTTTATCTAAAAATCCTTCCTGCTGAAGGATAACATTTTTTTCTTCTGAGATTGGGTAATACATATTGTCTGAAATCTCCTGCCACTTATCCCATTCACTAAGGTCAAAATTTGTTTTCTCCAAAATTGCATTGAATTTTTCTGGATAAGCTGATTTTACATAATCCATACTCTCCTTGCAATATCTTAGACACCAAGATGCTATATAATTGGTATACCAATTATTGTTCACATTGTTCTCGTATTCATTGGGACCTGTAACACCCAACATTACATACTTATTTTTTGCAGCAGACCAGTTGACACGCTGCGCCCAAAATCTTGAAATAGCAATAAGCACCTCAAGGCCGTAGTCGGCTAGATACGGTTTATCGCCTGAAAAGTTTATGTAGTCATAGATACCGTAGGCTATAGCTCCGTTTCTATGAATCTCCTCAAAAGTTATCTCCCATTCATTGTGGCATTCTTCGCCATTCATTGTAACCATAGGATACAGAGCTGCACCACTATTGAAGCCTAATTTAGAAGCATTTTCAATGGCTTTATCCAAATGATTGTATCTATAAACCAACAACTGCCTTCCAACGTCAGACCCAGCGGTAGCCATATAAAATGGCAGGCAATAAGCCTCCGTATCCCAGTAAGTAGAACCTCCATACTTTTCACCGGTAAATCCTTTTGGCCCAATATTGAAGCGCTCATCCTCTCCTGTGTAGGTTTGAGTAAGGTGAAAAATATTAAATCGAATCCCTTGCTGTGCAGATACATCCCCTTCAATTTGGATATCCGCAAGTTCCCATCGGCTAGCCCAGGCTTCTTTCTGTGCCGATAGCAAAGCTTCATAACCTTCTGCTACAGCATTATCGAGTGCTTCGTGAACGGAATCTTCAAGATTCTCCACAGCTGCATTTAAGGAAGAGACTATTGAAGCATATTTATAGACTTGAATAGTATCCCCTTCCTTCAATTCCAAATCGATGGAAGAAGATGCAAACTTATCTTTTAATTCTATTTGGTGGTCACCATCGAAGAGTTCTCCATTGTGTTCTACAAAAAATTGCATTGCTGAACCTACCTGAAAAGCCGTCTTTTTGGTCTCTGCAATCACTACTACTTCATTCCCAACAGCCTCTTCCTTTACAGGAACCCAAAATTTTTCTTCGTAATTACTATCCTCGTTTTCAACATCAGAGTCCAAATATGCTGAAATACTGATATTGCCGCTGAAGTTTAATGCGGTCAAGGTATACTTTAAGGCACCGATTCTAGAATCCGCAATGCTGCAAAAGCGCTGTGCGGAAACACTGATCTTTTTACCTGATGGAAGCTCAAGTTTAAAGGAACGCTCGAGCAAACCTTCCTGCATATTCAATATCCTTCTAAAGTCAGACACCACGCCTTTGGCAAGATCTATTTGTTCTCCATCAATCCAAAGATCCAAACCGATCCAATTCACTGCATTTAGTACTTTCGCAAAGTATTCTGGGTATCCATTTTTCCACCAACCAACTTTAGTCTTATCTGGATAATATACTCCAGCAACGTATGAACCTTGATGTGAATCTCCTGAATAGTACTCTTCAAAGTTGGCACGTTGGCCGAACTGACCATTGCCGATACTGAAGATACTTTCACTAATCCTATTATATGCTGTATGAAATCCATGCTCCTCAATAGTCCACTCCGACTGCTCTAAATATTGTTTCATTATTTATCTATCCTTTAAAGGGTTTGCAAAAATTCTAATTCGAGGCCTTCAAAACCTGGAATCACACGGTCTGCCGCTCCTAAGACATCAGATTTTCCAATACCGACAGTCTTCATTCCTGCAGCCTGAGCTGCTTGAACACCTTTTGGTGCATCTTCAAAAACGACACAATGTTCATTAGGGATTGAGACGGCCTCAGCACCCATTATAAAAACTTGGGGATCGGGCTTTGATCGGCTTGTCTTTGTACCGTCGATAATTACATCAAAAATATCTATAAGATTGATTTGCTTTAAAATACGTTCGGCATTTTTACTTGCGGAACCAAGAACTACTTTCATTCCTGATGCTCTAACTTGCTCAAGAAAGGAGACTACACCTGGAAGTATTTCCTTCTCATCCATTTGATTAACAAAGATCAAATAGTCTTCATTCTTTTTAGCAGCTAATAGTTGTATGTCCTCTTCGGACATAGATACACCTCCCAGCTCAAGAATTAGCCTCAAGGATTCAATTCTACTAACTCCTTTGAGCATTTCGTTTTGCTCTTCAGAAAAATCAAATCCAAGTTCATTGGCAAGTTTCCTCCAGGCAAGAAAGTGGTATTTTGCGGTGTCTACAATCACACCATCTAAATCAAAAATGCAGGCTTTAATTTCACTCATTTCTCAAAAATATTGAAAGCTTAGTTTGTCCACGAAACAAAGTCAGCAAATTTTATTCTAAACACTAAGTACAAGAGCAAATTAAATTACAAGTTCCTAGCGCAAAGCTATTTTAAGCTAACTACCTACCAAAAAACACAAAAAATGTCAGTATTTAATTGTTTAAAGATTATTCATCAATTTCAAGCAAATTTATGCTTGTAAATAGTTAAAAAACTATAGGTCATGTCAAAAAATGATTGCTGTTTTTGAATTTTACAGTTCCTGAAATCAGCAGAATAAATTGCTCAGTAGTACTCATAAAATAGAAACCGAACCTTTGTATTTAATAATTTGACCATCGTTAAACTCAATCTCGCAGAAATAGACATACGGCCCTGACTTAAAGAACCTATATCCGTCCTTACCATCCCATTGCACCTCATTAGCATTGCTGAATACGCCCCTTCTGTTGTGAACAATTTTGCCCCATCTATCTGCTACAACAAATCGTTTAACACTATGAACCTGATCACTAAGGCTTGGACGGAAGTAATCGTTAACACCGTCATTATTTGGAGAAAATATAGAAGGAAAATAAACGTAACGCCTATTATCGACCTCGATGAATACCTCCACATAGCTTCTACAAACACTTTTATAAATAAGCTCTGCTCGATAAATTTGATCCTTTTCAGGACTTACAATTGGCTGAAGAATATTGCGGTCACTGAGTGCAGGAGCAAGAAACCAGGTGATGTTGTCAATCGCTGTAAAAACCTCAAGATCTATCTTATAGGAATCTCCTTTTTGTATCTTTACTTTATCCGTGATGAAGTATTCTGGCTCCTCCTCAAAATCAACCTGAATATTAGTCTCAGCAAATTGACCTAAAGCATCAATAACAGAGACTGTATAGATTCCAGTAAAAAGATCCAAAATGATTGCTGAATCTACACCAACAAGTACAGCATTGGAAAATATTTCATAAGGTGCCTGTCCCCCACTGATTTCAGATATATTTATTGAGCCATCAGGGGATAGTACACAACTGCTATTCGAAACTTCAAAAACAATCTCTAATTCAGCTTTTGCTATAAATATGTTGAATAGACACAAAATTAGGGTTGATAAATAGAGCTTAGGTTGTTTCATCTTTTATTTATTGGGAGTTGAAAAAATGTAGATTAATATATTAAAAAAAAATAATTAAGTGTACGCCGACTTTAAAGGAGAAGCTATATTTCATTGATACACAGAAAAAATCAAGTTTATGACATTAGTAGAACGCATGGAGTCGTCCAAGACTTCCATATTCAAGGCAGTATTCCCAAACACTACCAACCATTATGATACCTTGTTTGGAGGTACCGCCTTAAAATACATGGATGAGGTAGCATTTATATCAGCCACACGCTTTACAAGAAAAAGAGTTGTAACCATATCCTCCGACAAGGTAAATTTCAGCAAGCCAATTCCTGCAGGTACGATCATTGAGCTTATAGCGAAAGTCACCAAAGTAGGAACTACATCTTTAGAAGTACAGGTGGATATCTTTTTGGAGGAAATGTATGTAAACATAAGGGAGAAAGCAATCAGTGGAATATTTACATTCGTTGCAATCGACGAAAACAGAAATGCTGTATCGGTACTCTAAAGACTTGCTTGTATATTAACATAAAAAATCACAATAACGATGTACTATAAATCAATTCAGTTAACATTTTTCCTCCTTAGTATAATTCATATTTCTTTTGCACAAAACAACCAGAAACCATTCCAGGAGCTGGATGTATTTGAACTAGAATATGCTGCAGATCCTAATATTTCACCTGATGGATCGCAGGTTGTCTATATTAGATACAGCATGGACATTATGAATGACCGAAAAGTAGGACAGCTCTGGACCGTTGATACAAATGGAGAAAACCATCAAAAACTTCTTGCCAATGACCAGTCTTCTTACAGTCCACGCTGGTCTCCCAATGGAGATAGAATAGCTTACATAACGAGCAGCAAACAAGGTTCTGAAATCCATATGTACTGGATAAACTCAGGAAAAACAGCGAGAATATCCAGTCTCGACAGAAGTCCTTCTGGCTTGAGTTGGTCTCCTGATGGAAGTAAACTAGCCTTTTCAATGCTTGTTGCTCAATCAAATCCAGTAATGGTGCGTGCGCCCAAAAAACCAAAAGGTGCAAAATGGGCTTCTAAGCCAAGAGTAACTACTCGAGTTAAGCACGAAGCGGACGGCAGAGGTTATATCGAACCTGGATTTAGTCAATATTTCATCATTCCAGCTGAAGGTGGCACAGCCAGACAGGTAAGCCACGGAGATTTTATGCATAGAGGAAGTCCTCAATGGACCAATAATGGGAACGGATTAGTATTCTCATCCAACAGAAATGAAAACTGGGAATACGACTTTGTGAATTCTGAAATCTACCACTTAGACATCAAAGAACAAAGCTATAGCGCTTTGACTAGCAGAAAAGGACCTGATTATAATCCTGTCATCTCACCCGATGGGAATACGATTGCATACCTCGGGTATTCAGATAAGGTACAGACCTATCAGATCAATGAACTCAACTTAATGAACCTTGATGGGTCCAATAAGAAGCAGATTAAATTAAAACTTGATCGCAAAATCCAAAATCTATCCTGGGCCAAAGATGGCAAAGCCATATTTTGCACCTATGACAATCATGGAGATAGCAAGATCGCTAAGATAGATCTGAAAGGAAAGGTTAAAGTAATTGCTGAAAACCTTGGAGGCACAGCATTCGGTAGACCCTATGGAGGTGGCTCCTACACGCTATCTGACTTGGATGCAATAGTCTATACAACAACGAGCACCGAACATCCTGCTGAGGTGAAGTTTGTAGCTGAAAATTCTGCACGTATGCTTACTGACTTGAATGCGGACTTACTCCCTTTTAGGAATCTCGCAGCTATTGAAGACATCTGGTACGAGAGTACTGTTGACGGAGAAAAGATACAAGGGTGGATAGCTTATCCACCAAATTACGATGCTACTAAGGAATATCCTTTGATCGTTGAAAACCATGGGGGGCCAATCTCTAATTATGGATTTAGATTCTCACCAGAAATACAACTCTATGCAGCTGCTGGATATGTAGTATTCTATCCAAACCCAAGAGGAAGTACTGGATATGGTGAAAAGTTTGGAAACTTACTTTATCACAATTATCCGGGAGATGATTATCAAGACGTGATTGACGTTGTTGATGTATTAATAAAAAAAGGGATTGCACACGAAGACAAATTATATGTAACAGGAGGTAGTGCAGGTGGAATAATGACAGCTTGGATGATAGGAAAAAACAATCGATTTGAGGCTGCGGTAGTCGCAAAACCTGTGATAAATTGGATTTCTAAAACCTTAGTTGCCGATAACTACTATGGATATGCACATTATCGTTACCCAGGACAACCTTGGGAGAACCCAATGGAATATTGGAAATTCTCACCAATATCATTGGTAGAAAATGTAAAGACTCCAACCATGGTAATGGTTGGCATGAACGATTTAAGAACGCCACCCTCGGAGTCTAAGCAATACTATCATGCACTTAAACTCTTAAAAGTAGAAACAGCACTTGTAGAGATACCCGGTGCTTCACATGGCATTACAGGCAGGCCTTCTCAACTGATAACAAAAGTGGCCCATGTCTTAGCATGGTTTGAAAACTATAAATAAAAAAGAGGCGTCTTTCGACGCCTCTTTTTTTATTCTATAATGAGTTTTGATTTTCCTTTTTTATCTTTTTCATAAAGCTCTACCATATAAACACCGGGTGCCAAGCCTGAGCATTCGATACTATTGCTTGTTACAGGTCCTGAGCCAACAACACGTCCTAACAGATCCTTTATAGCGTAAGATTTCCATTCAATATCTCCTTGAATATAGATCGCCTCACTTGCAGGATTCGGATAAATACTAACAGCTTCAAATAAGCTATTAGTAACTTCTGTGGCACCAACCAATGAGAAGTCTGTAACCAGAGGCAGGTGATCAGATGCGAAGTAAGAATCTGACTGCAACAAGCCATTTTCCGCTAACAGCTCATCTGAAAGGTCCCTTGTATCCAATACAAATCCATTCCTAGGCTGAAGGGCAGAAGGGCCATAAAAAACAAAGTCTAATCTTCCTGTAGGATAATCTCCCGGATCAGGGTATCTAGTATTCCAGGTTGCTGCCTTTGGAGTTGCAATGTGGTTGGGTCTAAAATCTGCAAAATCGCCATTGCCCCAATCAGGCTTTGTATCGGGACCATAAAGATTATTGTTCGCAATATTACCATCGATGACCGTATTGACCTGATCATCATTTCCTACAAAATTCATATCTCCGGAAAAGAGCATAGGTGTACCCTCCTCTAATTCAAGTAAACCTCCAGGATCTTTAGCATCAGCTAAAAACTCGATAAAGGCATCAACTTGATCCTGTCTATTATCATCATTTCCACAACAAGAAAGATGGCCAACAACTGCCAATAAATCCTTATCGAAATCTGAGTCCGGCAGGTCAATCAATGCAGCTCCTAGTCTTCCATAATAAATTTCATAAATAGAAAGTAATGGAAATCTACTAGCTACAATGTTCTCACCATTATATTTATGTGCATACCAAGTGCCTCCTAGAATAGTTTCCAATTGGTTCTTCACATAGCTTGCATTTGTATTATATACTTCATTCAGGTGGACGATATCAGGATCAGCCGCTTGGATTAATCTTAAAATCTGATAGCGCTGATCATCATCAAGAAGTCCATCTTGCAGAGTATTAAATGTGAATAATCTAAAATGATCCAGATTAGGTTTTGCCATTGAGATTTCTTCAAAGGCAGGCATATCGTCTTTCATTTTGTATGAAAGAACTTCTGTTTCATCATCGTGAATAGTTTCCCGAAGATAGATCTTGAGATCCTCTCCAATACTTGCAGAACTATTTTGATTACGTTTTATTAAAAATTCAAATTCGTCCGAAGTAACCGTTGGAAGGTGCGCATAACCAATATCGTAGAAAGAAAGCTCTGTATAAAACCCATTACTTGCGTAACTAAGGACTCTTCTATCATAAAAATCAATCATATACTCCGCTCCAATCCCATTGATAGATAAACCCGTATTACTATCGTTATCTGAATCAATGAAAAGATCAAACCTTGTGGCAGGAGTAAAATTATCTACTAAGTCAATCTCTGCTGAAAGTATAAGGTGCAAAAACAAATACTCCTCATCGTTTGCAAGCTCCAGTTTTTCAATATCAACAACTGAAGCATCACCAATAGGATCTAAAAAGGTTTGCACGAGATCACTATTTACAGTCCAATCCTCAAAATTACCATCTATCAATATTCTGTCCGCATTTTGTGCAAGGGAAAGATTGCAAACCAAAAGAGACAAAATAAACGTAATCGTTCTAATTCTCATTAATTCAATTTTGTAAATTTTCATAAAACTGCTATAAAACTAATCTAAGAAATTTTTAATATTGATACTTTAGTCTCGCATTTGATGCATCTTGCTGAATATTTACTTAAGTATGATGAAAAATTCTATTCATTTGAATGAAATCTGGCTTTGGAAAGCTCCAAGAACCTTTCTAATCATTTTTCTTCTAATCCTAATTGTTGCTGCACTCCTTTACCCTGGAGGCACAATTTACGATAAAGAAATCACCTCTTATTCCATAAAATACAACTTCCTAAGCGATATGGGAAGAACTATAGCAATCAATGGAGAAAACAACTTTTTCTCCAGTAGTCTATTTCTACTAGGGCTTAGCGGAGCAGGAGTTGTGATTTTATTATTTTTCATGCAGGTTTGGCGTTTATTTAGTGATACAAAAACAAGCAAGACACTCGCAATTATTGGAACAAGTTCAGGAGTTTTGGGTTGTCTCTGCATGGTTGGGGTTGCCTTCACTCCTGTTGATCTATTCACTGCCCCGCATATTGCTTTTGCAAATTGGCTATTTAGATTCTTTTTCTTGTCTGCACTTGCATATACTATTGCAATACTTCTCAATAAAGAATTACCCAACCGCTTGGCCATTGGATACCTCATATTCAGCATTTCTATTATTAGCTATATCTTGATCAATGAGCTCGGTCCATCTCCATCGGTATCTCAAACAATTTTGGCGATAAAGGTCATTGCACAAAAAGCAATACTTATAATTTTCGTACTAGCAATCTATTTTCAATCTACTGGATTAAAAAAGGTATTTGACAAATAAATATGGAATTCCAACCGCTAGATATAATTTATGAGGATAGTGACTTCATAGCGATCAATAAGCCTTGCGCTATCATGGTCCATCCTACGAAGATCACTGAGGACAAAGTTTTTCTAATGCAAATCCTTAGAGATCAGATTGGGCAACGCGTATATCCTGTGCATAGATTAGATAGACCCACTTCAGGTGTTCTCCTGTTTGGCAAACATTCAGATGCCGCAGCGGAAATCTCTACTCTATTTAGAAATCAGTTAGTAAAAAAAGAATATCGAGCAATTGTCCGAGGTTTCATGGATGAAAAAGGAATAATTAATCATCCTATTGCTAATAAAAAATTTGCAGAAGCACAAAGGGCGGTTACCCTATATAAAAAGCTGTCAGAAATCAATTATCCCGCAGCAATAGGTCCTTACCCGAGTGCACGCTATACCTACCTAGCTCTATTCCCACAGACAGGCAGAAGACATCAATTGAGAAGGCACCTATCGCATTTAAGGCATCCAATCATTGGAGATAAACGGTATGGAGATCTGAAACACAATAAATACTTTGCTGAACAGCTCGATAGCCCATTTCTTTTACTACACGCACTTCGGATGAACTTTGAAATAAGCCCTGGCAAAACAATAAGACTGGAAGCGCCAATACAGGCACATTTTTCAAGTACACTGGATCAACTTGGCCTTAATACCTTATAAAAACTATAGTTTTCATATAATAAATTCACAAACCTATCTACTTAGGCTGAATGATATCGACCATTCATCGAATGAAAAATACCAAAAACAGAAAACAATCACTTGGTAAGGGTATAAAGTTGCAATTTATGAGTGAGATAGAGATAAACTAGCAAAGACTTGAACAAATTAATTACAATGAGTTTTCTAAAAAGCTAATCTAAGGGGGATTAGCTTTTTTTTTATTTCATATTCAAGCAAACT
Organism: Saprospiraceae bacterium; assembly: GCA_029252685.1. Lineage (GTDB taxonomy): Bacteria > Bacteroidota > Bacteroidia > Chitinophagales > Saprospiraceae > AM-2324. The sequence continues at coordinate 35,495 of JAQXAY010000126.1, forward strand.
AATCTTCCGAAGGAGATTCCGTTTCCTCAACTACACCCATATTAGTTACATAATCATGAGAATCAAAAATAAAGCCCACTTTTGCAACTTTATCGCCCTCCCACATAAAATAACTATGTACCGGTGAATCAACCAGTTTACCAGAAGATTTACTTACACCTTCCCATTTAAACCAACTATTGGTATAAATCTTACCATCGTCATAGTGAACAGTAACAGTAGTCCTGTCGAGATTTTTGATATCGTCATAGAAATTTCGACCATCAAGAAATGATTGCATCATTTCCGCTGGACTTACTTCCACTCCGTTTGCATAAGCTACGGCATTCTCAGTAAATATTTCGTTTTGACCACTGAAATCATTAGATAGATACGCATCGTTGAATGCATCCATTGCTGCTGATTTAGTATCGCTTGATTCGACATAGCCAACTTGATTTTCAGTCTTTTCGGATGCTTGTTCGCAAGAAAACAAGGTACAAGCTAAGACAAATAAAAGGATGATCTTTTTCATAATTATTGTAGTTAGTTTTAGTTAAACCTAAGCTACAAAACAGAAAACTCAAACACAAACAACTGACTAACAAGCTTTTAACTAAACAGTATTCGATTTAGAAATAAAATATTAAATACACAAAAGCAGCCAATCTAAACAACTCTAAAGTCCTTAATACCAGATTGTCTTTTGCTTCTAAGATCAAACCTAAGAAAAGACAGGTCCATATGATCCAAGCAATTGATATACCTGCCATAATGTTGTCCATAGACTTAAAGGTAAATAGCACGATTGTAGTTATGACCAATAATAAAATGAAGTTTATGGTAACATAACTTTGAATCTTCCAACCTTTCGCTCCCTGATTGTATTTCTGGTAGGTCGGATCGACATCTTTCGGGATTATACTTCCGCCTAAATAATCGGGTTGCCAGCCTGGCTTGTAAAACAAAACTTTCAATCCATCTGAGATTGAACGCACACTGAGCAAAGTTTTGAAAATATAGATATAATGTTTGAAGTTGGCATAAATGGGATTCCAAGTTGCAGCGGGTATGGTAACACCATAATTCACTTTTTCTTCCTCGACCTGAAACGTGCCAAACATCTTATCCCAAACAATAAACATCCCAGCATGATTCTTGTCAATGTATTTTGGATCCTTTGCATGATGTACTCTATGATGAGAAGGAGTATTCATAATTACCTCAAACCAAGAGGGCATTCTTTTGATATGCTCTGTATGAATCCAGAATTGATAAATTAGATTGATCCCTGCTACGAAAGCAAGCTGCATAGGATTAAATCCGATAAGGGCAAGAGGCAGATAAAAGGGGAATGACCATAAAAAAGAGGTTGAACTCTGCCGAAGTGCCACGGATAGGTTAAAATCTTCACTCTGATGATGTACTACATGAGCACCCCAAAACAAGCTAACCTCATGTGCCATTCGATGCCTCCAATAATAACAAAAGTCGTATAGTACGACCACTAAAAGGCCTGTCATCCAGTTCACAGGTATATCTATGAAATGGAATAAATTGAACACAAAAGTGTAGGCACCAATCTTTAATATCAATTTTAGTATCTGCTGCAACACACCTGCAAGAATATTAGTAACCGCATCTTTAAACC
>JAQXAY010000158.1 GCA_029252685.1 Saprospiraceae bacterium
GCTCGCTCCAGCTCCATACCCCAATTTAGATTTGCCTCTTCATCAAATCTAGCTTTAGCTTCAATAAATACGAATACTTGCTTGCCCCTGCGAACTGCTTTTTTTAGGGCACTCATTATCCTACTTTTTTTAGCTACTCTGTATTGTGCCACTTTGATGTGAGTGACATTTGGATCATTGGCTGCTCGTTCAAAAAATTGAATCACACTCTCATAGGATTGATATGGAAAGTGTAGTAGATGATCCTGCTTCCTGATTTGATTAAATATATTCGGTTGATCTTCCAATGATGGATAATTGATAGACGGAAGTTCAGTATCCTTGAGGTGGTTCATCCCAAAAGTTGGGAATTTGAAAAAATCAAAATTATTGTGATATCTACCTTCTTTAATGATATCTGATTTTTTGATTTCGAAAATTTGCATTAAGCGCTGAAGCATGTTTTCAGGCATTTCTCGATCAACAATAAATCGAGAGGTTGTTCCAACTTTTCTTTTTGAAATTGAGGTTTTGATTTTTTCTAAAAGGTCTCCAGAGTACTCATCATCAATGTATAATTCAGCATCTCTGGTCATCTTTATAGAATAAGAATCTATGATGTTATATCCTGGGAACATCCAGAATAAGGAATGCCTAACGATGTCGTCTAATATTAGGACCTGTTTTTTATCTCCTGAGTTTGGTAGTATTGTGAATCGTGGGAGATGATCAGATGGGATTTTAACAATAGCAATCTTATGCTCCTTTTGTGGATTTTCTTTGTCTTCAAGTAATACGCTTAGGTATAATTGTGCATTATTTAAGAATGGACGGATCTTGTTTTTGTTGAGCAAAACAGGCTGCACGAAAGGAAGCATGTGATCTGTAAAGTAATTCATTACAAATTCATTCTGTTCCCTGGATAGTCTCTGTCTTCTCTTGATTGTTATCCCGTTCTGTCGAAGTGCTGGTACAATCTCTTTATCGTAGATCAATGAAAATTCTTCCTGTTGTTTGTTTACAATAGAAAGCAAACTCTCTAAAAGTTCTTTAGGATCAAAATCTAGGATTTTTTGAGTCTTTTTTCCTGCTCGTATTAAGTTCTTTAAAGAAGCTATTCGTACTCTGAAGAATTCATCTAGATTATTTGAATAAATAGCAAGGAACTTGATGCGTTCGAAGAGTGGTACGCCAGGATCTTTAGCTTCCTGAAGTACTCTATAATTAAACGAAAGCCAACTTTCGTCTCTATGTATTTTGTAGGATTCCAATTCCTCAGACATGATCATATTAAAAAAGCTTCATTTGAGATTCCGCTCCTAGATTTAAGTTAGGACCCTTGCAATTGAGCTCAGGGATAGCTGAATTAAGTAATTTTTGTAAATATACAGATTGTTCAGCTGCTTTAATGTTATTTGGATGATGAAGGAAGAAATAAACTTCCTGCAGTCCCTGATCAATCCATGATTTTAATTTTTCAGTCCACAGGTCTAATCTCTTAAAATCTATCTTGTCTTCTCCAGTTCCAACAAATCGTATACACAGTCTATCTCCAGCCAACTGCAAATGGAGGACATCCCGCCTACCTGCTACATCTGTAATACATGGGTAGAAGCCATTCTCGTGTAGCCAATTCATTTGCTCCTCAAATATATTAGGGGACTTATACCACAGCTCATTCCTGAATTCTATAGCTAGGGGAAGGGATAGCGATGTTTTTTTTAAAAAACCCTGTAACAATTTCCAGCGATCTGGACCAAAATAAGGGGGCAGTTGTAAAAAGGAGCAGCCAAGCTTTTCTTTTAAATGGAGTATTGTGTTCGTAAATGATTCCATCAATTCTATGGAGCGTTCAGATATATTTCTATGACTAATCGACTGAGGTATCTTAGGGCAGAATTTAAAAGCATCGTTGGATTGATCGTACCATTTTTGAACCTGTTCAATACTCGGTATCCTATAATGTGTTGTATTGAACTCTATAGTCCCGAATTGCTTGCTGTAATGTTCAAGAAATTCATTTGGCTTGATTTTTTCAGGATAGACATTGCCTTTCCATTCCTTGACAGTCCAAGCTGTTCCACCAAGATGAATTTTAGGCGATTTGGAGCTTGAATCTAACTGTCCAAGGCGCATGCTGTTGATGCTTGGTTCATTTTTGAACGAAAAATCTACTTGATCAGTTTGCTCGAGTTTGCCAAAATCCATTCTAATTGTTTTGAAGAAAGTTAAAAAAAAATTACTGAATTATGATCGTGAACTATTAGTCTTCCATATCCAAAACTTACCTTTGCCCAATGAAAGAACCCGATTTTCATATCAAAGCTTTGTCTGAGAGACAAACAAATGGACAATTACGAAAGTTGGAAGGTGACCCAATAGCTTCATTTGATTTTTTCTCAAATGACTACCTAGGCTTTGTACATGATGCAGTGGTGAAGCCTAAAGATTCTGGTCTAAGATCTGGCGCTACGGGTTCTCGCTTGTTAAGCGGAGATAGCAGCCGAGCCTTGCTTCTTGAGCAATATTTAGCAGATTACCATCATATGGATGCTGCACTCTTGTTTCAGTCTGGGTATATGGCAAATCTTGGACTTCTCTCTTGTGTTGCTAAAAGGGGGGATACTATTATATACGATAATCTAGTTCATGCCTCACTGAGGCAAGCTGTTCAATTGTCCCCCGCATCCACTTATTCCTTTAAGCATAACGATATTGCTGACTTGAGAGCAAAACTAAATCGATCAAAAGGGACTGTTTTTGTGGTTGTCGAGGCATTGTATTCTATGGATGGGGATGAAGGAGCATTAGAAGATATTTGTTCAGTTTGCTCTGCTTTTGGCGCTTATTTGATTGTTGATGAAGCACACAGCACAGGTGTTTATGGGGCGAAAGGAAGGGGCTTAGTCGATCAACTCCATTTGAAAGATGCTGTTTGGGCAAGAATTCATACTTTTGGTAAAGCAGCTGGTATACACGGAGCTGTAGTCCTTGGTTCTGAGCATCTAATAGATTTTTTGATTAATTTTTCAAAACCTTTTATCTATACCACAGCCTTGTCTGACCATAGTTTAGATGCTATCCACACAGCATACAAAATGATGCAATCTGATCACGCAAGGCAACAACTTTGGGACAAGGTTAGATATTTTGAAGATTGCTTATCCAAAGCTGGTTTAGAAGAACAATTTTATCCATCAAATTCTCCCATAAAAAGCTTGAAGGTTGATGGGGCTGCGGAATCATTGCGGATATCTAAAGAAATTAGAAAGGCTGGATATATGGTCAAAGCAATTCGTTATCCGACAGTACCCAAAGGAACAGAGCGGATAAGGTTGTGTATACATAAGCACAATACAGAAGAGCAAATTAAGGGTATTATTGAATTGATTCGAAATCAAGTTAGATGAGCAAACAATTATTTGTAACAGGTATAGGTACAGAGATTGGAAAGACCTATTGTTCGGCTATGTTGGTGCGTGCACTTCAGGCCGATTATTGGAAGCCTGTACAAGCAGGAGATCTTCATGACTTAGAGTCTGATAAAGTTCTGACTTGGTCTAAGACTTCAGGGAAGGTGCATCCTGCTAGATATTTACTGAATACACCTGCTTCCCCTCACTTATCGGCGAAGTTGGATGAGGTTAGTATTCAATTGGATGACTTTCAACTTCCAAAGACGGATAATCATCTTGTTGTGGAAGGTGCAGGAGGATTACTTGTCCCTCTGAATGACAAGGACACAATTCTTGACCTAATGCTTCAGCTTGATATACCCGTTGTGGTGGTGATTCGACATTACCTAGGAAGTATAAATCACAGTATGCTTAGTTTAGATATGCTAAAAATGCGTGGTCTTAAGATTGAGGCTATTGTATTTAATGGACCAGAGCATGTAAGTAGTGAGGCATTTATTTTGAAAAATATAGATCCCTCGATTCCAATACTCAGAATGCCTGAGTTAGACTGGGATCAAGAAAATAGAGTTAATGAAATCGCCTCTATATGGCGGGATAAAATATTGAAATAGTTATGGATATTCAACAACTCGACGATAGACATATTTGGCATCCTTACACACAATATGCTACATCTCCAAAGCCCCTTGTAGTTAAAAGTGCTGAAGGTTCACTTATTCACACTACAGATGGGAATACGATTATAGATGCAGTTGCCTCTTGGTGGGTAAATATTCACGGGCATTCAAATGCAAGATTAGCAAAAGCTGTACATGATCAATTTTTAAAATTAGAGCATGTTATTTTTGCTGGTTTTACGCACAATGCAGCCACAGGACTGGCGGAATCTTTGCTACCCTTATTGCCAGGTCAAGCGGATCGATTATTCTTTTCGGATAATGGCTCTACCGCAGTTGAAGTAGGTGTGAAAATGGCTTTGCAATATTTTCACAACAAGGGAGAAGGGCATAGGAATCAAATCATTTGTTTTGAAGAAGGCTTTCATGGAGAGACATTTGGAGGAATGTCCTTGTCTGGAGATTTGGAATTCAATAAACCATATGAGTCCAAATTATTTGATGTACATCGGATACCAGCTCCAATTGGAAATAAGGCTGAGCAATCCATAAAGCAGATGGAGGACTTACTGCGTTCTGGACAGGTAGCCGCTTTTCTATTTGAACCTTTAGTGCTTGGCACGGCAGGTATGATGATGTATTCGCCAGAAGTACTATCAAAAATGATAGCCCTTGCACGTTCTTACGGTGCTTTATGTGTAGCCGATGAAGTCATGACAGGCTTTGGTCGAACAGGCACTCTGTTTGCTTGTGAGCAAAGTGATGAAAAACCAGATATCATCGCTATGTCTAAGGGTTTGACCGGTGGCTCTATGCCGATGGGGCTGACTTCATGCCCCGAATTTGTTTTTGAAGCCTTTGTTTCAGAAGACAAAATGAAAACTTTTTTTCACGGCCATTCGTATACTGGGAATCCACTAGCTTGTGCGGTTGCAATTGAAAGCTTGAATATGTTGACCGAAACAAGCTGTAGAGCTTCCATGGATCGCATTATTTCTAAGCATGAAGCTTTTGCCAAGAGGCATGAAAACAACTCAAATTTCAAAGAAATAAGGCAATGTGGTACTATATTAGCGCTTGAATATCAGACCGAAGAGAAAACAAGCTATTTCAATAGTAGAAGAGATCGACTTTACGACTTTTTTATTCAAAGAGGAGTCTTGCTTCGTCCCCTAGGTAATGTGATATATATATTGCCACCATATTGTATAACAGATGATGAGTTGGATCAAGTTTATGAGGCTATTGAAGCGTCGCTAGAAATAAATTGGTAGAGTTGATGAGGGATCGGATTTATATAAAAGATTATGCTTATTTGGCTGGAGAGAAACAGTTGATGCAGGAAACAGAGGATCGCTATGTATTTGCTCTTGATGAGTCTTTGGACAAAGAACTAGCATCTATAGAGCAAAAATTCAAAGCATTTAAAGGAGTTGACCGATCAGTTTTGTTTATGCTTCATCTAGCCGGTCAATTGAAGCAGCCATTAAATCCAGATGGTCTTGGAATTAATATCGGCTCTTCTAGGGGAGCAACTGGTCTTTGGGAAAAAAATCATAGTCGCTTTGTTGAAAAGGAGCAAATACAAATAAAAAGTTCGCCTCTAACTACTGCAGGGAATATCTCTTCGTGGTTGGCGCAGTACTTAAAAACAAACTCTGTAACTAATTCATTTTCAATTACTTGTAGTTCTTTCCATCACGCATTTTTAAATGCTATAGCTTGGCTAAGTGCGGGTATGTCTGAGCGCTTTTTAGTAGGAGCTTCTGAAGCAAGTAATACCGCATTTACTCTGAAACAATTGGATGTATTAGGTATCTACAACAAGGAAGGTTCTTGTAGGCCTTTCGATTTTAAAGATCCCACTGGATTGTTATTGGGGGAAGGTGCAGGCTTGTTTTTATTAGATAAAAGTAGAGTGGGAGCTATAGCAGAAGTGCTTGGATGGGGGATATCTATGGAGCAAATTCAGTCTGCTACTGCAATGAACAAACAAGGCTTGGGCTACGAAAATAGTATGAAAGCTGCCTTGGATATGGCAGGTATATCAGATGTAGATCTGATAGTTGCACATGCACCTGGTACACGGGTAGGAGATCATGCAGAGTATGTTGCTATAACACAAATGCATAAAGAAAATCAATGGGTACAAAGTGTAAAAGGGATTTGGGGGCACAGTTTGGGTGCCTCTGGGGCACAAAGTATGGCTCATGCACTTGAGGTAATGCAAGGAAAAGGAATTTATGAAGATTTAGCAACAATGGGTAAACCTAAAAAAGGGCCTGTGCAGACGATTATGATCAATGCAGCAGGTTTTGGAGGAAATGTTGTTAGTATTATTTTGAAAGTCATTTAACTAAATAATAAATAATCAGTATTTTTCGCAAAATTGTAATTGGACTGATATGAATATGAAACAAAACGATAAAGTTTGGACAGCTGAGGAGATTATAGAGATATATAATAAACCTTTGTTGGACTTGGTATACGAGGCTGCTAGTGTGCACAGGAAGTATCATGATCCTAATAAAATACAAGTAAGTACTCTTATTTCAATAAAAACAGGTGGATGCTCAGAAGATTGTGCGTACTGTCCACAAGCTGCTCGATATTTTACAGATATTGAAACCAATGAATTATTGACTGTGAAGCAGGTAGAGGTCGCTGCTAAGCGTGCTAAGATTCTTGGGTCATCTAGGTTGTGCATGGGTGCAGCTTGGCGATCAGTTAAAGATAATGCTGATTTTGATCATGTCTTAGATTTAGTTAAGACTGTTCACGATCAAGATCTTGAAGTTTGTTGTACATTAGGTATGGTTTCTGAGCAGCAGGCACAGCGTCTTGCGGATGCAGGCCTTTATGCTTACAATCATAATCTAGATACATCAGAAGATTTCTACAAGGAGATTATATCAACTAGAGGTTATGAGGACAGACTCAAGACGCTTGAGAATGTTAGAAAGGCAAATATGACTGTTTGTTCTGGAGGTATCATAGGAATGGGAGAGTCCGTAGAGGATCGTTGTAAAATGTTACTTACTTTATCTCAATTGAAACCTCAGCCAGAATCTGTACCAATTAATGCACTTGTTGCAGTAGAAGGTACACCTTTGGAAGAACAAGAGACTGTTGAGATTTGGGAGATGATTCGTATGGTTTCTACTACTCGGATAGTTCTTCCTCATACAACTGTGCGTCTTTCTGCGGGAAGAACAAATATGTCTAAGGAAGGACAGGTGTTCTGCTTTATGGCAGGTGCTTCCTCTATATTTGCAGGGGACAAATTGTTGACTACGCCAAATCCAAATATTTTTGATGACCTTGCTCTATTCGAAAAGATTGGAATGAATGTTCAGCAGCCTTACGAAAAGCATGGGAAACCAGAAGTGAAAGATGGAGAAAAGTATGAAAAAGAAGGGCAAGTGAAATGGTCTAGACCAGCTCACAAGATAGATGCCAATGAAAAATATAAAGCTTTAGCCAAAGAAAAACGTACTGAATTAAATAATCAAGATTAACTTAGAAAACTTTCTATTTATGAGAAGTCGTTTTGTTGCAGGTAATTGGAAGATGAATCTTTCAAAAGAAGAAGGTTTGGCATTAAGCCATTCAATTGCTAAACAAGAATATAAAAAAGGCACTCAGGTCGTGATCTGCGCACCTTATATTTACTTGGATGAATTAGCAAAGATAACTTCATCAAATTCAAATGTAAGTATTGGTGCTCAAAACTGCCATTTTGCCAAAAGTGGAGCTTACACTGGGGAAATTGCTGCGGCTCAATTAAAATCAGTTGGAACGGAATACATTATTCTAGGACACTCTGAGCGCAGAACCTATTTTGGCGAGACCAATTCTATTATTAAAGATAAGGTTGACGCTGTATTGGATGAAGGCTTGAAAGTTATTTTCTGCTGTGGCGAAGTTCTTGAAGAACGAGAGTCAGGAAGACAGGAGGAAGTAGTAAAACTTCAATTGCAGGAAGCACTAGGACATCTTGATGCGTCAAGTATGAAAGAACTAGTGATTGCTTATGAACCAGTATGGGCAATTGGTACAGGAAAGACGGCTTCTTCAGATCAAGCTCAAGAAATACATAAAATGATCCGAGTATGGTTAGCGGATACCTATGGATCTGATACGGCAGAAAATACAAATATCCTTTACGGAGGTTCTTGTAAGCCAAGTAATGCAGCAGAGTTATTTGCTCAAGAGGATGTTGATGGAGGCCTCATTGGAGGAGCTTCTTTAAAGGCAGATGATTTTATAAAGATCATTGAAGCATAAAAAAAGCCAGATCATTTGATCTGGCTTTTTTTTTATATTCAAAGTATATTAAGTCTGTAGTAAAGGTCTTCTCATTAAAAAATGCTATTTTAAGAGTGTTCATTACAGTCAATAGTATATTGTGTAGAGATGCCAAACATAGTCACAGATAGATTCATAAAGTGCCATGACTATCTCAAGTCAAATAAATTAATCAAGTCTAGTCGTCAATTTGCACTAGAACTCGATTTTCTGCCTCAAAGTTTAAGTGAAATCCTTAAGAAAAGACGCGATGTTACCATAGAGTTGATTAGGAAAGCTGTGGATCGGTTCGAATTCAACCCTACTTTCATATTTACAGGAAATGGCCCCATGTTCAAAAAACAAGGGCATGATTCCGAGATGAAAGTCCTTACAGTAGTATCCAATAAATACAATAAGCAGCAAATCATTCATGTACCAGTAATGGCGCAAGCTTCATATGCTAATGAAACCCTCACGAAGGATTTAATAAAACAATTGCCTACATTTTCCCTGCCCGATTATCGATATGATGTTGGTATTCACCGTTCTTTTGATGTTGGAGGAGATGCTATGGAGCCTACTGTTTTTGAAGGGGACAAAGTAGTATGTACGTTTGTAGAACCAGAGTTTTGGGCAAATGCACTTCGTTTTAATCATGTATATGTTGTGGTTACAGACTCAGATGTTTTGGTACGTAGACTTCAAAGTAAAATCAATCAGGATGGAAGTATACGGCTGATTTGTGACAATGATTTTTATGAGACTTCTACTATACCTGTTGGGAAAGTTCGAGAGATTTGGCATGTGCGGGTTAAGATAAGTCCGTTTTTGCAGGCGCCGAGTCGTAAACTAGATCCTCAGTTTGAACGTGAATTTGAGGGACTAAAACAGTTGTTATTTCAACAAACAGAGATGATCTCTGTCTTGAATAAAAAAATTAATAAATTAAGCGATTAGATATGCAGGTAAAGGGAACAATTCGGTACATGGAAGTTAGTATGGGTTTTTGGGGATTAGAGGGGTCTGACGGGAGTCGTTGGGAATTGTTCGATTTGCCAGAATCTTATAAGAAAAATGGCTTAACCTGTATACTTGATCTCATTGTAATGGATGGTGAGACAATCAATATGTGGGGCCGTCCTGCTAAGGTTAAGGCTGTAGTTGAATAAAAAAAAGCCAGGTTTTAAAAACCTGGCTTTTTTTTATTTTCTTGCTTCCAACCATCGCCAATCCTTTCGGTCGGCAACCTTTAATTGCTCATTTTCTGTTTTGTATGCAAAAAGGGCAAACTTTGCTGCCAGTTCATTCTCTGCCTTAAGTGAATCAAAGAATATCTCGTTGCTGTAATGTTTTCCAACAAATCCAGTATCAAAATTACCGCTCACAAAAGATTCATGGTTTGCAACAAATAAACCGAAAGGTAGGGTTGTTGCAATTCCTTCGATATTATAGTTTTTGATTGCCTGTTTTAATAATTCAATAGCACCCAATCTAGTATCTGCATGCACTATAAGTTTAGCGATCATTGGATCGTAGTAGATTGGTATTTCATCGCCATCTACATAGCCTGAATCAACGCGAATGCCTGCTCCTTTAGGTTCCGAATAATTAATTAGGGTACCTATACTTGGAAGGAAATTGTTTAGTGGATCTTCCGCATATACACGCAACTCTAATGAATGTCCATTGATTTTAAGATCTTCCTGTTTTATGGACAATTCTTCTCCTCTTGCTATTCGTATTTGTTGCTCTACGAGATCAAGACCAGTTATACATTCCGTAACTGGGTGTTCCACTTGAAGCCTAGTATTCATTTCAAGGAAATAAAATCTATTTTGAGCATCTAAGAGAAACTCAACGGTTCCAGCACCTTCATAATCACAAGCTTTGGCTACTCGGATTGCTGCCTGACCCATTTCTTCCCTCAATGCAGGGCTTAAAACTGCGGAAGGAGCCTCTTCAATCACCTTTTGATGTCTTCTTTGAATCGAACATTCCCGTTCGAAAAGATGAAGTACATTACCATGTTGATCAGCAATTATCTGAATTTCAATATGCCTAGGTTCTGTAACATAGCGTTCAATAAAAACAGAACCATCACCAAAAGCGGATGTCGCCTCAGATACGGCAAGTTGCATTTGCTCTGCTAAATCTTTTTCTTCATAGACAGCCCGCATACCTTTACCACCGCCACCAGCAGATGCTTTTATTAGTAATGGGAAGCCAATTTCTTGAGCAACTTCAATTGCTTCTGCTATATCAGCTATCGCATGCTCCGTTCCGGGAACCATAGGAATGTCAAAATTCTTAACGGCATCTTTTGCAGCTAATTTTGATCCCATAACAGTGATCGCCTCCTCTCTAGGCCCTATAAATGTAATGCCAGCGGCTCTAACTTTTTTGGAAAATTCAGCATTCTCACTTAAGAAACCATAGCCCGGGTGTATCCCGTCAACTCCAAGATCTTTGGCAACCTCAATGATTTTTGTTCCTCGTAGGTAGGATTCTGAGGATGCAGCTGCGCCTATGTGAATAGCTTCATCAGCATATAGCACGTGAGCAGCATGCTTATCTGCCTCAGAATATACTGCAACAGTTTTGATACCCATACGCTTAGCGGTACGCATGACTCTTAATGCAATTTCTCCTCTATTTGCAACTAGTATTTTTTGCATAATTGTTATTTCATTGATCGAAAACGAAGGTACAAAAATATCGAATTAAAAGAATAGATAAGAAAGGCTTCGTATGGTAGCTTTAATAATTATATCTATTGTTTGCTCAAAGTTTATTGAGCATGGATTGGATCTTATTTGCTTTGCCTGGACCTAAGATTTTTTCTTTGTACTTAGTGATATGGAAAACACCTGTATTTGTATTTGTTCCATAAATAGCCTGAGCATTTAAAAGGTCTTGTTCTTTGATTACGGATTCTTGAATGTTAAACAAACCACTTAAAGTTGGTTTGAGTAATTGTCTCCGAATAATCCCATCAAGACATCCTGAAGAGAGTGGTGGAGTGATAATTTGATCTCCAAGATCAATGAATAGATTTGAAGAGGAAAACTCTGCTATTTCATCAGATGTATTCATTAAAATAACATCGCTAAAATCATGTTTTGTGGCATAAGCTTTGGCTAGAATGTAGTGTAAACTATTACTGCTTTTTATGGATTCAAGTAAGCTGTTTTTTTGTAACAAGTGTTCGTTGAATATGCCTACTGACTCTATGTTTTGTCCTATTTGGTAAGAACCTGAATTTAGTGTTGAGCATTCAATATAGAAATCCACTTTTGGACTTGATGGAGTATATCTAGAACCATGAATCCTAAAGAACTGTATGCGAATCGAACAGTTATTATATTGACTTATTTTAGAAAATGAATGTACTGTTTCAATTAGAAGCTTTTTATGGAAGCCACTACTGGATAGTTCTAAACCGAGGAGGATTGCAGTTCTTTCCATACGTGCAATGTGATCCTTAAGGAATTTTATCTGACCATCATGGACTGTCATACTTTCAAAAAAACCATCTCCGTATTTTATACCTCTATTCCCGAAGTTAAATACTAGATCCTCTACATTTTGCCAGTTTTCCTTGTAAAATATTTTTGTCATCTTCCCCCTAAAGGTTTCATTAAACGGACCATTGGGCCAAATAAAGATCCTTTTGTATTATCAAATTCTAGAAGCTTGTTTTTTGTGTATATATTCTGAATACCTAGCTGTCCATTTAACGCTTTAAATTTAAATTGAACACCAGTACTATTGTGGTATTTAATCAAGCCTCGGGCAGATTGCCTGTGCTCCATAAATACGTATAAGTTGTTTCCTACCTTATAGAAAAAGCCAAATTCATAATTTATTCCAATCAAAGACCTTCTGTCTATGGAGTAATTCCCTCCGATTTCTAGATTCAAGAAAGTTTCAGTATTGCCTATGGTAACACCATGCCTAAGGTCTAGAAAGTTGTCATCAATAAATCCTATTCGACTACCTCCGCCAAATGAAACGTAGGGATGAATAAGTTTTGATTGGCCATAATTGATTTGAAAAAGACCACTTAATTCTGTTCCTCGTTCATATACGATTGTAGAGATTTCAAAATTAGATCTATTTGAGATCTTTAAAAGAAGTTCATTTTGTAAAAGGAGGTTAGATTTATAGAGGATTGATTTAACATCAAAGCCATTATTTGCATAATAGTAAAGTTGTTCTTTTTCAATATCAAGACTAGCCTTATTTGAATTTAGCTTATTTAATACTTTCAGTTTGTTTAAGGATTTTATGTTTTCCATAGAGAAAAGAATAGTATCATTATCAACTTTTAGGCTGAGTTCTTTTCCATTCATTTCAATGAGCTGCCCGCTAAGATAGGATCCATTATTAAGAATGATTTTGAAAAATTCTAGATTCTCAATTTCTTTTTTTGGGCTGTCCTGAGCATAGCTGAAACTAAAAAATAAAAAAAAGGCTACACAAGTCGTAAGAATTAATTTGAACTTCATATTTTGAAAAAGATGCTTGTTTATCAAGATAAGCCGATTGAATAAATTTGAAACAATTATGTTTAAGAACAAGAGCAATATACTCTTTTTTATGCTTGGTGCAATATTTATAACCAATGCCTTACTAGCTGAATTCATTGGTGTAAAAATTTTTGCATTTGAAGATACATTGGGATTCTCTGATTTTAAATGGAGCCTACTAGGAGAAACTGTCTCCCTAGATTTGACGGCAGGTGTATTATTATGGCCTGTTGTTTTTATTTTGACAGATGTAATAAACGAGTATTTTGGAAAACAAGGAGTTCGATTTCTTAGTTTCACCGCAATAGGGTTGATCATTTATGCATTTTTCATGATTGGTTTTTCTATCAATTTAGCTCCAGCAAGTTTTTGGCTTGAGCAAGGTCAATCCAATGGAGTGTCCAATATGCAGGATGCTTATGGTTCTGTTTTTGGACAAAGCAATTGGATTATAGTTGGATCATTAGTTGCCTTCCTTGTGGGACAATTATTAGATGTTTTCGTTTTTCAATTCATTAATAAGAGGACGAATCAAAAGATGATTTGGTTGAGAGCAACGGGCTCAACACTTGTTTCTCAGTTTGTCGATAGCTTTATTGTACTATACATAGCCTTTGTGATCGGTCCAGCAAAATGGAGTATGAGTTTATTTCTTGCCGTGGGGACGGTTAATTATATGTATAAATTCGCTGTTGCTATATTGCTTACTCCAATGATATATGCTGCGCATGCAATTATTGATCGATTTTTAGGAAAAGAAAGGGCAGAAGCTATGAAGCTTAAAGCCATGAAGTAAAAATAAAAAACGAATGAATAAACAGACAAGTTCTGTACTAATGATGATACGACCTGCACATTTTGGTTTTAATTCCGAGACTGCAGAAAATAATTACTTTCAGAAAAAAATACCTGCTGGCAGTGTAGATGAAACGGCTCGGCAAGCTAGAGATGAATTTGATGCTTTTGTAGATGTACTTCGGTCTAATGAAATTGAAGTCTTGGTCTTTGAGGACACGATTGCTCCGAAGACCCCGGATGCTGTATTCCCTAATAATTGGATTAGTTTTCATTCGGAAGGAAGTATAGTCACTTATCCTATGTATGCACCGTCTAGGCGTTCAGAGCGAAGAGAGGACATTTTACAGTACTTTATAGATAATTTTCACTTGAGTGAATATTTAGATCTAAATTCATTCGAAGATGAAAATTTGTTTTTAGAGGGAACTGGGTCTATGATACTAGATCGCGTTTCTAAAATTGCTTATGCTTGCCGTTCTGAACGAACCGCGGAGGCATTGTTTTTGGATTTTTGTTCAAAGTTTGATTATCGTCCTGTTTTATTCGATGCTAGTGATGAATCTGGGCAACCTATTTACCATACAAATGTCGTTATGTGTGTAGGTACGGAAGTTGTCGTTGTTTGCCTA
Organism: Saprospiraceae bacterium; assembly: GCA_029252685.1. Classification (GTDB taxonomy): domain Bacteria; phylum Bacteroidota; class Bacteroidia; order Chitinophagales; family Saprospiraceae; genus AM-2324. The sequence goes on from JAQXAY010000158.1 coordinate 14,262, forward strand.
GAGGCTATTAAAGATTTGACCGTAAGGAAGTTTATCCAAGAAACAATAGCTGCTTCAGGAAAAGCTATCTTAGAGATAAGTTTGGATCAAGTTCATGCCTTTGCAGGAAATATGTTGCAGGTTGAAAACAAAAAGGGGGAATTATTTATTATTATGTCAAGAACAGCTTTAGATGCTTTGGATATGCAACAGCGGGAGGTCCTAGGAGCAAATTCTAAAATTTTGGCAGTTCAGATTCCTTTGATTGAACAATTGGGGGGTGGTTCTGCAAGATGTATGCTTGCTGAAGTGTTTTTAGAGAAAAAGATTTAAGAAAAAATATCAAATTATACCGTATGCAAATTAAAGAAAAACTTTTTACTGGTTTGATCGTCTTTGGGACAGGTCTTTTGATGGTCTCTTGTAGCCAGGCTACTGAAGGGAGAGAAGATGATTCCGATGTTCAAGAGTCAACTGAAGTTGTTGCTGCCGATTCTGGGGTCAGAATTACAGAGTTTCCAGCTTCAAATGCATTCCAAGATGCCGTTTTATTAGGCGGTAAATATAGGGATGGCTCTTTTAATTTTTCAGTAAAGAACTATGAACTTGGTAGCCAAACGGAGGATGCAAGTGTAAAGATGTGCGCTAATTCTGATAAAGGACAGCATATTCACTTAATCGTTGACAATGAGCCTTATGCAGCTAAGTATACAAGTGACTTTGAACATGAGATAGCAGATGGATCGCATTATATTCTTGCTTTTCTTAGCCGCTCCTATCATGAGTCTATCAAAAGTGCAAGCTCCTATCAGGCCAGAAAAATGGATATAGAAAATGGTAATGTTGTAAATTTCTCAGAAATTGATCAACCAATGCTATTTTACTCAAGGCCAAAAGGTACTTACGTAGGTAAAGCAAATACAGATAAAGTCATGCTCGATTTCTATTTGCTTAATGCTAATATTGGAAGCGATCACTTTGTGAAAGCAGAAATTAATAATGAAAAAGAAATTTTATTTGATGCCTGGAAACCTGTTTTCTTGGAAGGACTACCTATGGGTGATAATAAAATCAAACTAACTTTAGTTGATAAAGAGGGACTTGCCCTTGATGTACCCAATAATCCGGTTGAACGAGTATTTACATTGGCTTCAGATCCATTGGAAATGTAGAATAATTTTCTTTTAAATTGTTTTACAATTTTAAATTATATACTATATTTGCATCGCTTTGTTAAAGAAGCGATACACGGTGGTTGTAGCTCAGTTGGTTAGAGCATCGGTTTGTGGTACCGAGGGTCGCGGGTTCGAATCCCGTCTTCCACCCAAAAGTAAAAACCTGTCAATTTTGACAGGTTTTTTTGTTTATTTCCAGTGCTCCCAGATAATCAGCATTGCTAATGTATCAAGCTTACAATAATTTCTCAAGGCTATTTCATACGCAGCCTTTAATGTCTTATCCTCTTTGGCTTTTCCAAATAACATATCTTCATAAGCACGCATAGCTCCAGTACCTTCATTTACAGTTTCTGCATGCTCAAGGATATCGATTGAGGGAAGGTTTTTGTAGGGATCCTCAATATGATTGTCTTTATCAAAGGAAAGTAGATTAATACTTGGGCTAAAGTTTTTCAGCCAATCTGTGGTACGTTTTGATTTATTCGATTTCAAGACCGCAGGTAAGGTCCATTTTATAGATGTTTTGCCTTTCATACGGGGATGGAAATACTGCTTCATACATAATGCGGCCATATCTACTAGAGTTCCTGATTTCTCAGCGTTGAATTTTACAATAATTTCTAACCATTCTCTGAGTGCTGGGTTATCGTATTTGTACTTATCCATTTGCTTATAGATATTCCGTAAGGTGGTGTTTTCATGTGGGGACCACATTAATGGGGTTCCTGTTGTTCCGATTTGCGCCATCAGTGATTCAGCAAACTTGAAACTTGGAAAAGAAGGTTCTAGGTTGATCCATTCTGTATGCAATGGCTCAGCACCCTCATATGGAATCGTGTGACAACTCCATTGAAAGGCACTCATTTCATAGGGTTTCATGCCTTTATGAAAGGGCAGTGCACTTGTTGATGTTTCGAAGTCTATGAAATGCAGAGGATATTTCCAAGAGTTTATAGTTTCGCTTAAGTCGGGACCGAACCATTCAGAATTTAATTTAGTATTTTCAATTTGGATCAATTGTCTTTCTCCCCAAGTTCCTTTTAGGGCTTCAAGCGGAATATCAAATATGCTTGATTTTTTTTCTTCGATCAGTTGGTTCACAAGTGGAGCTTTTATGTCCCCAATACTCCCAACACGATATAGGTCTTCTAAAGGTGTATTGCTGGAAGGCATATGAGCCCAGCATTCTTTTTGTCCAGATTGCTCATATTCGCAGACAAAACACTTTTTGCTGACTCTTGTCTTTATTTTTTTGATTTCAGGACTAATACTTTTTTCGAGTTTTTCTAAATCTTTTCTCAATCCTTGGATTTCTTTATTTATAGCATCGTCGACGGATACTTTGGTAAGAAGCTGGTCTTCTATGAGTTTAGATTTACTGCCATCATAGACAATGTCAAAAAAGTTAAATCCATTTTTTGTTTTAAAGTCAACAAGCTTGAACATGGAGTTCAGTCCTTCGATAGAAGTTGATTTACTTTTATCGGGTGCTAATACATAGCATTCAATCTTATGATTAGGATAAAGTTCTTCTACAATTATTTTTTGAAAAGCAATGTCAGGGATGAGCTCTTTCCATTGAGATTCTACTTTCTTCTCTGGATTATAGCCCTTTGATTTGACTTCAATGAGTTGTATGTGTTCTTCCTCTTTGATTAGTATATCAACAACGCCAAGCTTGTTGCCGGATTTGAATGCAGCTTCAAATAAAGTGCAGGAGTCTTTTTGGAGCTCAACTTGGGTTTGTTCTATGGCCTGTTCGACACCAGTGCTATTATCTATTCGAATGCCTTCTTCAAAATATAAAGTTGCCATTTTACCTACTGCGTAGCCACCTTCCGCTAGGTACTCAAGGTATTCATTGTCTTCTTTTGAGGAGCTATAATTCATTTTTCTGTAGTAGAGCTTTGTTGGGCAATCAATACCTACTTTGAAGTCTGTTTTAGATAGTATGTTTTTTAGATTCATTCAGCTTGGAGTTTTGTTTAGCTTTTATATTGGGCAAATTTAGTCAAAATTATTTTTTGTTCTAAAACTAAGGAGCTAGTCATCGTGTTAATAGCTTAAATCTTTGACCAACCTAATAAATTACTTGTTTGCGGAATCTTCCGCTTTTTCATTTTTTTCTAAAGAGTTAATGAAATTTTTATATTTTTGTTTACTCTTTTAAGATAAAAGCTAAACAAAACACAAATTATGTTGATTTTTAAAAGATCGATTTTTTTATTTCTTTTTATGATAGTCTCTTCGGGGCTTTTCGCACAGTCGGGTGTGATAGAGGGCTCAACGGTAAACAAATTTAATAATGAGCCTTTACCTTTTGTAACTCTCTTAGTAATTGGGACTGACAATGGTGTTGTTTCCGATATTGATGGAAACTACAAAATCGAAGGTCTTTCTCCAGGTCTATATGACATACGTGCATCTTTTGTTGGGTTTGACGAGCTTACTGTATTCGAAATTCAGGTCACAAACTCCAAGCCTACCGTTGTAAACTTCGAACTTGTTGAACGGAGTACTTCTCTTGATGAAGTTGTAGTTACAGCATCTCCTTTTGTTAAAACAGAAGAAAGTCCGGTATCATTAAGAAGTATTGGTGTTGCAGAGATTCAGCGTAATCCTGGTGGTAATAGGGATATTTCTAAGGTTGTACAATCTCTTCCAGGAGTGACCTCTACCGCTAATTTTAGAAATGACCTTATTATACGTGGTGGTTCGCCAAACGAGAATAGATTTTATCTGGACGATGTAGAGGTTCCAAATATCAATCACTTTGCTACACAAGGAGCAAGCGGTGGACCTGTTGGTCTGATCAATGTGAATTTTATCCGTGAAGTTGATTTTTACTCCGGTGCATTTCCTGCAAATAGAGGTAATACTTTAAGTTCGGTGTTTAATTTTAAACAAAAGGATGGTCGTTCTGATAAGTTAGGTCTTTCTTTTACAGCTGGAGCCTCTGATGTAGGTTTGACGTTGGAAGGACCGATAGGAGAGAAGACAACTTTTTTATTCTCCGCTAGAAGGTCTTACCTGCAGTTTTTGTTTGCTGCGCTTGAACTTCCGTTTTTGCCTACATACAATGATTTTCAGGTTAAGGTTAAGACTAAAATCAATCAGCGAAATGAAATATACTTCGTAGGCCTTGGGGCTATTGATGAATTTAGATTGAACCTAGATGCAAATGAAACAGAAGATCAACAATATTTGCTTAACAATCTTCCTGTATCTCCCCAATGGAATTACACGAATGGACTAGTTTACAAGCATTATAGAGATAATGGATACTGGACAGCTGTTCTGAGCCGTAATATGCTCAACAACGAATCAAAGAAGTATATAAATAATGACGACACAGATGATAGTAATTTAATATTAGATTACGCATCTCAAGAGTCAGAAAACAAATTTCGTCTAGAGAACACAACCCGAGTTGCAGGTTGGAAGATTAATACTGGATTTGGTTATGAGGGTGTTCGATATACCAATAATTCTTTTTTAAAGATAGCAACACCCCTTGGACCTGAAGATGTATTTTATGATTCTAAGGTTTATTTTAATAAATATTCAGTGTTTACCCAACTCTCTAAGAAATTATTAAATGATAAACTAGCCGTTTCGGTTGGAGCGAGAATGGATGGGAATAACTATTCGACGAACATGTCTAACATGCTTGAACAGTTTTCTCCCCGTCTATCTC
>JAQXAY010000189.1 GCA_029252685.1 Saprospiraceae bacterium
CTATTGAAGTGCATGCTACAATGGAGCCTTCTACTGTTATAGGTTGTGGAAGTTTAGAATCTGTAGAATTACCAGTTATATTTCATGGTCCCGGGCCTTATGAACTTTTGTTTTCATACAATGGAACCCTTCAAGATACCCTTACGAATATTATTGAGTCACCATTTTTTCTGCCTGTCCTTGGGGAAGGTGAATATACCTTACATTATGTTTCGGGTGATGTATGCGGAGGTGTTGTTTCAGGGAGCAGAAAGGTGCTGCTTAGTCCATTTTCTGTAGATCTAGAATCTTCAATAGTTACATGTTATGGAGGTAGTGATGGTACAGCAAGTCTACAAATAAATGCAGGTACTGCCCCTTATGCAATAGTTTGGGGAAATGGCGTTACAGATACCTTGAATGTAGGACTTGAGTCGGGTTATCACTCTGTTAGTTTAACTGATTTTGCCGGTTGTGAATTTACAGATAGTATTTTTGTGCCCCAAAATCCACCGATTGCTTTTGTGGTGGATATTGCTCAGCAACCAAACTGTATAGATTCAAGTGGTGGGATTATTACGATACCATTCGAATGTGAACCTTATACTTATGAATGGAACATTGAAACAGAAAATTCTATGCTATTAGATAGCTTAGGAGTTGGTTCATATATAGTTGTAGCAACGAATGATTTGGGCTGCGTACTGTCAGATACTATTCCTCTGAATGGAGATTTCGGTTTACCTAACATAAATCTTGTAGGCATTGATACTTTGAATTGTTTGGACAATTTTGGGAATCTTGAAGTTGCAGGATTGAATATCAATTCTTATGATTTTTTGTGGGAAACGTCGGATGGTCTAATAACAGGTAATCCCTATTCAAATAATATTATCGTCGGAGTGGGAGGGACTTATGAAGTCCAGGTCCAAAATATAAAAAATGGTTGTGTGGATTCATCATTCATTCAAGTGTTTGAGGATTTTGAGTATCCGATTGTGCATACGGCAGTTTTTGATACGATAGATTGCTACAACGGTGGAGTTATGGTCTATGGCGACGGTTCCTCTGTAGGCGGCGATTTTCAATATGTATGGTCCTCTTTTGATGGAGCCATAAGTGGTTCTTTTGATGAACTAAATACAGAAGTAGCCATCGGTGGGCTTTATACACTATCTGTTATAAATGCAAATAATGGATGTATCAGCGCATCTGACTTGATCGTTGAGGATATTTTAGACAACCCAGATATATTGCTTGCTGCTGATGGAGCTTTGACTTGTATAGATACCTTGGTGAATCTTGATGCTGCTGGCTCGGATAACGGTCCAGACTTTATTTATACTTGGACATCCGAATCGGGTAATATTATGAATGTCTTAGATAGTTCATCGGTTGATGTTAGTATAGCAGGCATATATACTCTGCAAATTGATGATTTGGACAATGGCTGCAGTAGTGAAATGTCAATTGAAGTAATGTTGGATAATGAAATTCCAGAATTACTTATTGAAGAACCAGATTTTTTCAGTTGTATCAATGATAGTGTTCTTATCCAAACTGCTTATTCAGGAAATTCCAATGACCTTATTTATACTTGGACAAATGCAGATTCAAGCTTATCTGCAACGGGACAAGAACTATTTATTGCATATGGTCCAGAGACTATAAGTTTAGAAATTGAGCATATGGGAAATGGCTGTACAAATAGCTATTCATTTGATCTTGTGGAGAATTATAATACGCCAGACCTTTATATTCAACCTCAGGATGAGCTTTTGGATTGTGCCCTTGGATCTATCCAATTGAATGCTACAAATGCTGCAGGCGGCGATTTTCAATATATATGGATTGGCCTAGAGGGGCAGAACATAGATTTTGGTCAAGGAACTTTAAATCCTGAGGTCTCTCAAACGGGTAATTACATCTTACAAGCTACAGATATAAATAGTGGATGCATAGACTCGGACACCATTCAGATAATTGGTGATACTGATTCTCCGGTCGTAGATATTAATGCTCCAGACCAGCTAAACTGTTCCTTATTGTCAACTATTATTACGCTAGATACCACAGGTTACACAGGTTTATTACTGAATTGGTTTAGTCCAAGCGGCGGACCTTTTACCTCAATTGATGATCAAACTATTGAGGTGTTTGCTGCTGGGGAGTATTTGGTAGAGGTTGAGAATCCTGATAATAATTGTATTTCTGTGCTCACTGTAGAGGTTGAAGCAGACACTATTGCTCCTGAGATTATACTTGATTCTGATCTTATGATTGGTTGCTCAGAGGATTTTGTTCTTGTAGATGCTAGTAACTCTAGTAGTGGGCCATCCTTTGTTTTAGACTGGGAGGCGAGTGTGAATTTGAGCATTGACTCTTCCAACAATTATCTTGCAAGCATAACCGAAGCGGGTTTATATAATCTTAGTATACTAGATTTAGAAAATTCTTGTGAAAGCATATTAAGTTTTGAAATCGAATTTGATGAAACTGTTCCTAC
>JAQXAY010000191.1 GCA_029252685.1 Saprospiraceae bacterium
TAGATAAACTTGGAGAGGCTATCAAAAGAAGTTCTTCCAAAAAAGTATTAATCGACCACCATTTATTTCCAGAAAATTTTGCTGATTTTGTGCTTTCAGACACAACTGCTTCCTCTACCTGCGAACTAGTATATGATTTCATTTTACTATTAGATTTAGGCCATTTGATAGACCCTATAATTGGAGATTGCCTTTATACAGGAATCTTAACGGATACAGGTTCTTTTAAGCATGCTACTACCCCTAAACTTTTCAGGACTGTTGCTAAACTCGTAGAGATAGGAGTTGATGACTATAGTATACAAGACAAAATATTCAATGCCTTAAAAGAAAAGCACCTGCGCATATTGGGACATTGTCTGTACAATAGAATGGAGATCCTTGATGAGTATCAAACTGGCATTATCTGGCTTACCAAAGCAGATTACGACAAATATGATATTCAAAGGGGAGATACAGAAGGAATAGTGAACTACTTATTGAGCCTAAAGAATGTTAAAATTGCTGCGTTCATCCATGAACAACCTAAGATCACCAAACTATCCCTTCGATCTAAAGGAGATTTTTCGGTGCAGGAAATTGCAAGTAAATACTTCAAAGGTGGTGGTCATAAAAATGCCTCCGGAGGTGCTTCATTTATAGGCTTAGAACCTACAATTAGAAAATTCAAAGAAGCAATAGCTGAAACAATAACAAAAGAAGATGCATAAAAGGCCCCAATTGGGCTTTTTTTTATCCTCCACTATCTGGAGGATTAGAATCGGAGTTAATACTAGATTCTGGCTGACTTGTCTGCTTAGATTTTTTCCTTCTCCGGCCTAATACCTTAGTACTCTTTCTAAGCTGCGCAAGGAATTCATTGAAATCATCAAAGTCCTTTTTGTAAGACAGACCTAATCCTGTTTGCCTAACCCGTCCATTGATTAAAGAGGGACTCGTACTTTGATAAAATCTAACCATAAGATTATTATTGTTTAATTCGTACTCAACAGCATAATCTCCTGCTAAATAAAAAGTATCTGTCTGACCAACCTCATTGAGGGAAAGATTACCTCCAAAATTCACCGAAAGCCTGTCTTCAAAAAGTGAATTATTTATCCTAAACTGAAATTGATCCCAAACCTGTGCTTGCTGGTCAGGATTATTTCTTTCATCGAGGTGCTTGTAGGCCACATCAAAATCAATTCCAGACACTAATCCGTCCTCTTCCAACCACTGCTGGACAAGTTGAGTAAGATAAATTGAAAACTGCTGCGATAAAACCTCTGTAACCGTATTTATACCAAAATTCACTGGTGCATTATCTGCTATTACATTGGACTGATCTGGTAAGAATTGTCCTAATGCGATCAAACCAAAAACCTGAAGGTTAATTTGATTTTGATCCTGAGAAAGAATACGCATTTTTGTATCTACATAGTTCTTTAATTCTCCTGTCAAGGTCGGAAAACTCAAATTGAAATTGACATCAGGATTTGTCATTATTCCAGAGAGTAATAGGGAAAGCTCTACATCGTGCAGGTAATTGGCTGATTTCTTTACGTCGTCAGAAGCACCAACAAGATATTCAGAAATCAAACCTCCAACTGGAGCTTTTAGATTACCATAATTTGCGGAAAGATTAAGCTCCGCACCGAAGGGGTCTCCCGTCCACCGTATAGTTCCTCCTGATTCAACCTGAAACTGTTTATTCACTAGAAAATCGAACAAGGTAAATAAGTAACTCCCGGAGGAAACAATATAATCTCCATACATTTGAAAATCCCCTGTACGAGTTACAATCATCTGAAGATTTCCATTTCCGCGTCCTTCAAGAATATCCCCAGCCTGTTCATCAAAAATAATTTTAACAACAGCATCTTCCGTCAAATTCATTTCCATGTTTACCTGAATACCAAGCGGCTCATCATCGATCACAGATAATCTCGTGGAATCAATTTGTCGATTAATAAATTCAACGAAGTCAACCTTATTCGCTTTTGTATCATAGGAAACAGGAATATTTATTGCTGTGCCATTTAACGAAGATCCTGTTATATAGAACTCTGGCCTCAAGAATGTACCTGTAAAAGATGCTCGCCCACTCGCATTTGCGTAACCATAATACAATTCATCTGACTCTGAGTCCGTATCTAATACATTTAATTTATCCGTATTGATCAAAGCATCCAAGGATAGATTTCGAAGATATTCATGCCTTATGCCGCCTTTTACTTCTGCACTATTTCCATCTTGGTCATAAATCGCCCCATCTACAATCTCCCAGATATCTTCCTTGAGAGCAACTTTTTGATTGTCAAAACTGTACCTCACATTAAGATAATCAATGGTAGTTGCCGCATCAGTTATAAGTGCTTCACCATCCAAAATCATCTTATTGAGAGGTCCATTCAGGGAAAATCCTGCATCAATATTACCCACAGTATTACTTACACCTGCGCCAATCCAATATTCCAACATATTCATTGGCAGATCATCCACCTCGAAATCCATGGAAACATAATTAGGCCTATTAATTTTTTTATTAGACAGCCTTATTTTTTTATTCTTTGGCTTAAAGGGTAGTTTGTAGGTACCTAGCCCAGCTATCTTTCGCTGAATACCATCCTCAAGAGTTAAATCAATATTTAATGGATAATAGATACCTGGCGTATTTACTTTCAAATCAAATAAACCATAGCTATCCGTATTGATTCCAAAAGTATCCGAATGGACCAAGAGGCTCAATCCCTCAAAATTCATGATATCATCCACCTCAAGCTGAGCTGACAAATCTCCATTAAAATCCATCTGTCTGTAATCCCAGAACTCATCAATCAAGGAAAGATCGAAGCCGTCCATTAGGATTTTAAGCCCATTATCCTTGTAGGTCTCTATTTGTATTCTATAATCATCCCGACTGAGTACAAAATCTTTAGCTAAAATATAATCCTTTCCAAATTGTAATTCATTGTCGGCACCCACCGTCCAGTAACCATCTGGCAAATCAAGGAATTCCTCCTTTATATGAACTTTTAGATCTCCATTTTCGGCGGTAAATAAGTCTGCATTTATTTCAAGCTTATTATCAAAATCAAAAACCTTATCGGTGGAAACATCAACTTCTAAAACATCTCGTTTCAAAAAGAACGCAAATTCCATCGGCTCTTTCTGCAATCGCTTTCCAAATTGGCCTTCGGCTATATTTAAAAAGAACATACTAGTATCTCCCTCTCCCTCTCCCTCAAAATATATATCTGTTAATGCAGTATTACCAAAAGAAAAATCAGGTACGCTTAAGGACCAATCCAACAATTGATCATTTCCTTGATAGTCAAATCGCAAGTTGACACCTTCGAGTTCTCCAAACTTTTCATCTACAAACTTCATGAGTCCTTTTGTATCAATAATATTGACATCTAGAGCAAAATCTCCATTCAAGCTATCAAGGGAGGATTCGAAAGTTTTTTTGGTGAGTAAAGCCATAAAGTCTGGATAACTATTCCAAACATACTCATTGAGTGCCTTAGGAAAATTGGAAACAGTCTCCGTTCCTTTATAATTCACACTGCCTAGTTCAGAGTCAAGATGCAACTCTTGCCCCCCACCTTCTAAAGTATCCATTGTTATAGAAGCTAGGTCCAGTCTAAACGGCTCCATTCCCTCCGATTTATATAAAACGTTCTGAATCTCTAACTCTCCACGCACCTTGTCCAAATCAAAGTTCTTAAGATTTACATCAAAAATTCCAGATATTGATCGTGGAGTTTTTGAAATATTCAATGCATAAAGATTGAATTTCTTGACCTCTAAAATAAAATCAAAGATGGGCTCTTGTGGCTGAAAATCTATCCTTCCATTAAAGTAAAGATCAAAGTTTTCATCTTTAGCCAGGAATCCACCCGATACGGTATTTTTGTCAAGCTTACCTGCATAAGCTAAATCTTTGTACTTATATCCTTTATATTCTAAAGTATCGATACTAGCATTGAGTATAGCACTTGCAGTATTGGCGGTTAGTCCTTTCCCATCCTCTAGTGTAGAAGAAAAGTAAACTTTTCCTAGGTCTTCAATGCCTGTCCAATAAGCCAAATCGAAATCAGAAAGATTTAACTGCCCTTTATAACTTGCAAGCTCTTTACCCCCTTTGATATCCATATTCATATCCATGTTGGCGACACCAATCTCAGTTTCTAGTTCGCCATAAGCATTGAAGTTGTTGAAGAAGCCACTAAAACCACCTTTGAAATTTAAGCGACCTAGCTTGTTGAAATTATCAGGAAGTGAAACAAAAGGAATTAAATTCTTAATGGCATAGACTGAGGTCCTGCATTGATCAAGATTAAGGCTTAAAAACCTATTTTCTATATCCAATAAATGCTGAAAAGAAAAATCTCCATTTAGACGAAAATCTCGCCCCAACTGAATATCTATTTCTCGACCTCTTAGGTCATCCACTACTCCTTTCACCTGACCGGAAAGATTGAATAGCTCAGTATTATTGAGTGTAAAAAATCTGTTATCCCTAAGAGATGGAGCAACCTTCATCACGTCTTCAACGGCAATCATACCCTCATTAATACGAAAATCCAAACTGACTTCAAAAGGGAAACGGCTAAAAGCTGAATACTCTTTAAAATTTAAACAGATTGAATCACCAAGTACAGATTTATCTGTTCGAAGTTCCATATCAAACAAATTCAAATGATCAGAACTCAGCTCTAGTTCATTGGCATAGAGACGTTCACAGACAAATCCACTTTGCTCCTCAAAATTCATATCTGAATTCTCAGCAGTAAATACTTTATCAACAAACTTTACGGCATTGAAATTGAAGTTGATATCTTCTACAAGCATATTGGAATAATCAACTGAACCCTCCCGTATAACAGGCTTAACAAATGATCTTGTGTTCGTTAATTTGAAAGAATTATTACTACCCTTCACGCGATCAAGCGTCAAAAGCATGCCTTCAACCTTTACACTATCTGGTATTTTAAGATTAAGAGCTCCTGATTCTTCCTCAAAGAAAAAATCTGGTATCTCATCAGCTGTTGCTATAATATTCTTGTCTTCTACCAGCGTCGAATCCACTTCCCAATCATACAAGAATACATCGACAAACAAACCATTAATATTGACTCTATTGATC
>JAQXAY010000200.1 GCA_029252685.1 Saprospiraceae bacterium
ATCTTGTTGATTGGAGTACTTACAATGTCTTAAACAAGTCAAGAAAAAAGAAGGTGCCCAATGAGCACCTTCTTTTTTAATTAAGGATCTGCAACTTGGCAAAATTAAGCATAAGTCGCTTCTGTGGATTTTCAACATCTTGGAAGAAAATGGTAGCTACTCGCTTATCTCTGCCGCCATCAATAGATAGTACTTTACCAGTACCAAACTTTTGATGAAGCACCTTTTGACCAACCATAATGGCTGCAGGTGGAGAAGCTTTAAAATTAGAAAGATCCACTTTCAATTGAGAGGTGGCTGGTTTCTTAAAATAGCCTTTCACACCAGAGTTAGATGGAGCTGAAGGTTTAGACTGAGAGAATTTAGACATTGAGCTCCCAGAATTAAATGAACTCATTTCCATATCCAAATGACTCTTGTCTATTTCGCTTAAGAATCTTGAAGGCTCATTATAGCGCATCTGCCCAAACTTATATCGACTAGAAGCATAGGACAAGGTTAAAAAGGATTCCGCACGAGTGATAGCTACGTAGAAAAGTCTACGCTCCTCATCAACTGCATCTGCACTATCAGAAGACATAAAGGATGGGAATAAATTTTCTTCCATACCTACGACCATAACTGACGGAAACTCCAATCCCTTGGCAGAATGCACAGACATAAGCGTCACATAATTATCGCTATCTGCAGAACTATCCTGATCCGTCAATAGGGATATATTTTGGATATAAGAAGTAAGACTAACATCGGCAGTCTCCTCAGCTGTATCATCGACACTATCCACAAATTCCTTGATAGCATCCATGAGTGCAGATGCATTCTCCATTCGAGATAGTCCCTCTATAGAGGTGTCCTTTTTCAGTTCATCCTGAATACCCACGGTATGAACGACCTTCGTAGCCAGCTCATAAGCATCCACAACATCTAATTGCTTTCTCAACTTATTAATCATATCCACAAATCCATCCACACTCCTTCTTGCCTTTCCGGCAAGTGGTGCGAAAGGAATGGCATCCCAAAGGCTGGAATCCATACTTTTGGCCATATCGGATATCTTATCCATAGTTGAATTACCAATAGCACGGCGAGGATAATTAATTACTCTTCTCAGTGCTTCTTCATCTTTAGGATTTACGATAAGTCTAAAATAACCTACAAGATCCTTAATTTCTTTTCGCTGATAAAAGGAGAGTCCTCCAAAGACTTTGTAATTTATTCCAGCACGTCTAAGATACTCCTCAAATATCCGTGATTGTGAATTTGTACGATACAGTATTGCGATGTCTGAATTATGAAGGTGAGATCTATTCTTTTGTTCTTGAATAATATCAACTACTCGCTTCCCTTCTTCGTTATCTGTGACGGTTCGAATTACTTTGATTTGGGCACCTTCACCTTTTTCAGATCGGATCGTTTTTTTGATCTGCTTTTTATTGAAACTAATCACCTCATTAGCGGCCTTCACAATATGGTTTGTCGAACGATAATTCTGCTCAAGCTTGAAAACTTTTATTCCCTTATTCTTAAAATCAGTTTCGAAATCAAGAATATTTTGAATGGTTGCTCCTCGAAAAGCATAGATTGACTGAGCATCATCTCCAACGACCGTTATGTTATGAGAACTGTTGGGATAAATCACCAATTTACGAACGATCTCATATTGTAAGTGATTGGTATCCTGAAACTCATCAACGAGTACGTATTTAAACTTGTTTTGATACTTTTCGCGCACACCATCTGGATTCTTGTGAAGCAGTTCATAGAATCGGTATAAAAGATCATCGAAATCCATTGCCCCTGCTTTCTTACAGCGGTTCATGTATTGCTTATAAAGCTCACCCATATACGGGCGCTTTTGCTTGCGATCCTGCGACATTAGATCTGCATCCTTTAAGTACAATGCTGGTGGTATCAGATTAGACTTTGCTGAAGAGATTCTAGAATAGACAGAATTCACAGCATAATGATCTTTGTTTAGGTTCATATCCTTGATAATACTACGTATCAAAGATTTGGAATCATCCGTATCATAGATCGTAAAATTACTTGGATAGCCGATCTTCTCCGCTTCAATACGAAGGATCTTTGCAAAGATAGAGTGAAACGTCCCTGCCCAAACATCATTTGCAGAAGACCCCACAACTTTTGAAATCCTTGATTTCATCTCCCTAGCAGCTTTATTCGTAAAGGTCAAGGACAATATCTCCCAAGGCTTTACACCAGACTGTAAAAGATGCGCAATACGATAGGTCAACACTCTTGTTTTTCCAGAACCTGGACCAGCAACAACTAGGCAGGGCCCATCGTTTGCAACTGCAGCTTGACGTTGTGTATCATTTAATTGATTCAGATAACTTTGATCGGTAGTAGAAATCATACTTTAATTACTTTTTCCTTCTTCTTCTAATGCGTCCCAATATTCAACTGCTCTTCTTGTATGTGGAATACAAATTGATCCACCTACGAGATTTGCGATTGAAAAAATTTCAAAAACCTCTTCTTTTGTTATACCCTCTTCATAACATTTGCCCAGATGATAACTAATACAATCATCACAACGAAGTACCATGGAGGCAACAAGACCAAGCATCTCTTTTGTCCTACTATCCAGTGCTCCACTTTTGTAGGCAGTAGTATCTAGATTAAAGAAACGCTTCATAAACATAGAACCACTACCAAGTATCTTTTCATTCATTTTGGTGCGGTAATTATTAAATTCCTCGATTTTTGACATGGAAATATAATTAAGTAAAGTTTTTAAATTGGACTCGCAAAAGTAGCAAGTGCCTCCACTAAGGTATTATTTTTAACATTATTTTCTGTTCCGAAGTTTTAGATAATTCGTTTAGGAAAAATAAAGTTATTAAATTGAAAAAAGACGCATAAACCAGTAATCAATATATTACAAATGAAATTTAGTCGTAGTTACATTTTTATATTCATAGGACTTCTAATCTTTGGCCTAATTGCATACTATTTCAGTGATTTATTGATGTACTTGATTATCGGCTGGCTGCTCGCTATGATTGGTCAACCACTGATGCGTTTTTTCCAGAAATATGTTAGAATTGGGAAGAAATGGAAAGCTGGGCCGAATATAGCAGCGATCCTGACCTTGTTCAGTTATTTTATACTACTTGGCATCATTGTTACTTTATTTGTTCCTCTAGTCGTTGATCAAGCTCAAAATCTTACGGAGGTCAAAAGGGATGATATTACAGAGGCACTCAATGTTCCACTTTCGCAGGCAAATGACTGGCTTAAAGGAAATGGTTTAGTTTCAGATACCCTATCTAATCAGGAATTAGTGAATAAACTTTCTGATTTTGAAGTAATCAGCACGGAGGATGCAAGCCTGAATATTTTTGGAGCATTTACCTCTATCATATCCTTGGCAGGTAATCTCCTAATCGGTATCTTCTCTATCATTTTCATTACCTTCTTCTTTTTAAGAGATAATGATATTCTAACCAATTTCATTGTTCTAATTCTTCCAAACATTTACGAGGCAAGGATTCGAGAAGCGGTGGAAGATATCACTGAAATGCTTTCTAGATACTTTACGGGTATACTTATTCAGATCAGTTTAATTACCGTATTTGTATCCATTGGGCTATCCATTTTTGGGGTAAAAAATGCGCTTTTGATTGCAATTTTTGCAGCTTTAATCAATGTAATACCCTACCTAGGCCCATTAATTGGTGCGGCTTTTGGGGTATTGATTACTATTTCCTCGAACCTTGATTTGTCTTTTTATTCAGAAATGTTGCCTCTTATAGGCAAGGTTGTCTTTGTATTTGGTTGTATGCAGATGCTAGATAATTTTCTCCTTCAGCCTTTTATCTTCTCCAACAGTGTCAAAGCACATCCATTAGAAATATTTTTGATCATATTGGTTGGTGCTCAACTTGCTGGAATAACAGGTATGATACTTGCTATACCTACTTATACAGTAGTACGAGTTATAGCAAAGATATTTCTATCCAAGTATAGACTTGTAAAGAAGATCACCGAAAAAATGGATTTGGATGATGATTGATATTAAGGCATAAGTTCAAGAAATCGCTTCCATGCTTTTAATGCAAGCTCTTCTGTAAGTTGCTCAATATAGTAGGATCCTGCTGCTGGATCTGCGGTTGCATGCAGTTTAGTTTCCAACTTGATCACCTGTTGTATATTGGTAGCCATGCGACTATTAAATGCAGTATCTTTCTTTTCAGAACTATGATCTGAAGAAGGAATAGTCATACGCCCTACAGCACCAATCACTGCAGCCATAGCAGATATTGTACCCCTTATTTTGTTACTCTCCGTTTCATCGGATTTATAAGAATCTGCTGATATGTAACAATCAAAACATGGGATCTCCTTATGTCCTGGATTTAAAGCCTCTGAAATATTTGCCAACAGGACTTTAAGTGCTCGGATCTTTGCTATCTCCAAGAGGTAAGAATTTCCTATAGAGAACCCTATCTGAAATTTCTTAGAAATTTGTAGAGCATTATAGCCTATGTCAAACATCCCTTGATAGCAAGAAGCTACATAATATGTCAATTGGGCCAACTCCTCTATCACTTGAGAGTCTCCCTTATAGAATCTTGTGCCATCCACATAAAAACATCTATATCGTGGAAAAATCGAACTATATAACTCTTCAAATTCAGCCATCTCCTCAAAGTCAACTTTTGAATAGTCTACCCAGTCCATATCCATGTGAAAACCACCAAAAAATTTATCCGACTGGATATTCATTTTATTTGCTGTAAGTGCGTAGTTCTTCAGTAGGCTATTCCAATCTTCAAAGCTTTTGAGTCCTGCAAAATAAACTGCTACATAGGAAATATTTACTGCCTTGAATAATCGTTCGATTTCTTCAACACTTAGCACTTTGTCAATGATAATCTTTGGTGATTCTATACCGTTGTCAAGTGCACGAAGGATAGCTGAATTCTGGTCATCAACATTAGATTCGTCAACATAGAACTCTTGACCTATTCGCCAGTTGTTATTCCCCTTTGAACCTATAGGCAAATGATTCGAATCACGATCTGTTGCATGTGAAAAAGGGCTGACATTCAAGTCTCCAGATATATCCCAGCTCAAGGATCCAAGGGACTTACCCTTGAGATCTTTAAGTACCTTTTCTAGCCACTCTGTTTTTGTGATATCTTCGAATTCATTCATACTCCAGGAAGTTATTAAACAAAAAAAAGCCCTGTGATTAAAACCACAGGGCTAATATATCAATATTAATTAATATCTGTAATATTCAGGCTTAAATGGCCCTTCTTTTTGAACACCTATGTAGTCTGCCTGATCTTTTGAAAGCTCTTCAAGCTCAACACCAATTTTTGCAAGGTGAAGCTTTGCTACTTTCTCATCTAGATGCTTAGGAAGCATATAAACTTTATTCTCATAAGCAGATCCATTCTTCCAAAGTTCTAGCTGAGCTAAAGTTTGGTTAGAGAATGAGTTTGACATTACAAATGATGGGTGTCCTGTTGCACAACCTAGATTTACTAATCTACCTTCTGCAAGAACGATGATATCTTTACCATCAATATTATACATATCCACTTGAGGCTTGATCTCTACTTTATCAGCACCAAATGCTCCATTCAACCATGCCATATCGATTTCATTGTCAAAGTGACCGATATTACATACGATGGTTTTATCTTTCATGTTACGGAAGTGCTTTTCAATAAGAATGTCTTTATTACCTGTTGCAGTAACAACAATGTTTGCATCCTTAATAGCGTTCTCCATTTTTGCAACTTGGAATCCGTCCATTGCTGCCTGAAGCGCACAAATTGGATCGATTTCTGTTACGATAACTCGGCAACCTGCTCCTTGTAAAGATGCAGCAGAACCTTTACCAACATCACCATATCCGGCAACTACAGCTACCTTACCAGCCATCATTACATCTGTAGCACGACGAATCGCATCTACACATGACTCTTTACAGCCGTATTTATTATCAAACTTAGATTTTGTAACTGAATCATTTACATTGATTGCAGGCATTGGAAGTGTACCATTCTTCATACGCTCATAAAGACGGTGAACACCTGTAGTTGTCTCTTCAGACAATCCTTTAATATCTGCTACTAATTCAGGATATCTATCTAGAACCATATTCGTCAAATCACCTCCATCATCAAGGATCATGTTCAATGGTTTACCACCTTCAAAAGCAAACAGTGTCTGCTCGATAGCCCAGTCGAACTCTTCCTCGTTCATACCCTTCCAAGCGAATACAGGCACATTTGCAGCAGCTATTGCAGCAGCAGCGTGATCCTGAGTTGAGAAAATATTACAAGAAGACCAAGTAACTTCAGCACCTAGGTCAACAAGAGTTTCTATAAGCACTGCCGTTTGGATAGTCATGTGAAGACAACCAGCGATACGAGCTCCTGCAAGTGGCTTAGAATCACCATACTCTTCACGGATACTCATAAGACCCGGCATTTCTGCCTCGGCTAATTGAATCTCTTTTCTACCCCAGTCGGAAAGGGAAATATCCTTTACCTTATAATTTACTTTGGATTCTGTTTTTTGCATTTTCTATGCTTTATTTAATTAATGACGCAAAATTAATAACATTCTACGTGAAAAACTACTATTTATTACAAGGATGTCATTCAAAGTATTTTCTTGACACTTCTATTAGATTTTTAAGGCCTTAGCAAGACTTCCCAAGTCTTCATGCATATAAAAATCCATTCGTTTAGGGTCCCCAAGAAATCCTGCACCTGACATGTCATCCATTAATTGTTTCAAACCATCATACAAACCATCTACGTTCAAAATACCTAATGGCTTGTCGTGAATACGAATACGCTGCCAACATAAAAACTCAAAACACTCATCCATTGTTCCCACACCTCCTGGTAATACAATTGCAAGATCACACATCTGATACATTAAAGCCTTACGCTTATGCATATCATCCACCACAATCAACTCTTGAAGCTGCGTATGTCCTACTTCTCGATCTTCCAGTAAAGCAGGAATAATTCCTGTAACATGAGCCCCATGCTCCATAGCTGAATCCGCCACTACACCCATCAATCCGACAGCCCCTCCTCCAGTTATAAGAGCATGTCCATTATCACCGATCAACTTACCTAAAGCTCGACCAGCTCTTTCAAATGCAGGATTTTGGCCTTTAGCCGACCCACAAAACACCAAAACCGAAGCCATAAACAGATATTTATTTGTTATTACTAGTGTAAAAAGACATTTCTAGCGAATTTTCGCAAAAAAAAATGACGTACTATTTCATTAATAAAAATAACTCCATATATTGATAGCGAAAATTCGCTAGAAATAAAAATCCACATAGATATGCAAGATACAGTTTCAAAAACCAATGTCCTACCGGGAGGGGCTTTTTTAATCAAAGACACTCCTGCGAATCAAACCTTTATACCAGAGGATTTTAATGAAGAACAACGCATGGTCAAAGCCATGGTCAATGACTTCATAAAGAATGAAATAGATCCCGTTCGTCCACAAGTTGAAAAGCAGGAAGGTAATTACTCTGTAAAACTACTTGAAAAAGCAGCTGAACTAGGGATACTCGGTTCACATATGCCAGAAATCTATGGTGGTATGGAAATGGATACAAATACAAATACACTCATTTGTGAAACATTCGGACCAGGTGGATCTTGGATTGTTGCATACGCAGCACATACAGGTATAGGAATGTTGCCTATACTTTATTTCGGCAATGAAGCTCAAAAGAGCAAGTATCTTCCCGGACTTATTTCAGGACAACTTAAGGCATCTTACTGCCTTACAGAACCTTCCTCTGGTTCTGATGCACTTGCTGCCAAAACCAAAGCAGAGTTGAATGCAGAAGGAACGCATTACATCCTAAATGGACAAAAAATGTGGATTACTAATGCAGGGTTTGCAGATATCTTTATCGTATTTGCTCAAATTGATGGGGATAAATTCACTGGATTTATAGTTGAGAGAGAATTAGAAGGTTTTACACTTGGAGCAGAAGAAGAAAAACTTGGTATAAAAGGATCTTCAACACGTCAGATATTTCTTGAAAACGTAAAAGTCCCAACAGAAAATGTATTGGGTGAAGTTGGGAAAGGACACCTGATAGCATTTAATGCCCTTAATGACGGAAGATTTAAACTAGGTGCCATGTGTATTGGTGGTGCTAAAGGATCTTTTAATTCTGGAATAAAATATGCTAACGAACGTCACCAATTCAAGGTGCCTATATCAAGCTTTGGAGCGATCAAACGCAAATTAGCTCAGCAGGCTGTTCACATATTTGCTGCAGAATCTGCTCAATATCGCACCTCGCAACTGATGCAATCGAAAAAGGCTGAACTTAGAGCTGCAGGCGAAGATTTCGCATCAGCAAAACTAAAGGCTGCCGATGAATATGCTATCGAGTGTGCTATCCTGAAAGTTGTAGGATCAGAAGCATTAGACTTTGTGGTGGATGAAACACTTCAAATCCATGGAGGTATGGGTTACTCTGAGGAAGGCACTGCTGCAAGAGCATACAGAGATGCCAGAATAAACAGAATCTTTGAAGGAACAAATGAAATAAACAGACTACTTAGTGTAGATATGCTACTTAAGCGAGCTATGAAAGGTCGTCTTGATATTGTAAGCCCAGCATGGGAGGTTCAAAAAGAACTATCATCTATGCCTAGCATGGATCTCCCAACGGGGACTTATGGTAAAGAATATAAAGCATTAAAAGATTTCAAGAAATTGGTATTAATGGTTGCAGGTGCTGCAGCTAAAATGCAAATGGATGGTGAACTGGATCTAAAAAATGAGCAAGAGATCATTACAAATGTAGCAGACATGCTAATTGATGTATTTTTAGTTGAATCCACTTTACTTAGAGTAGACAAACTTTCAGGTATGGAAACTAAAGTACCACAGGAGGTTTCGGATGCAATGCTAAAAATCCTTATCCATGACAAGACTAGTAGCATGCAGAAAAACGCTGCAGATGCTCTTGGATCATTTGCAGGTGGAGATTTGCTTAAAACTATGCTAATGGGTCTTAAGCGATACACTAAATATCCGGTTCAAAATGTAAAAGAATTAGGTCGAACTATTGCAGACTATGCAATCGAACAAGACGGATCGTTCTTATAACGATTTTGTGAGTTAAAATATATTAAAGGCACTATCAAATGATAGTGTCTTTTTTATTTAACTAATCTTGCTCCATCCTTTTGAACGAGGCCCATGGTTATCCAACCACCATTTCAGTCTCTTATTAGCTTCAGAAGTAAGGTTTGGATCCTTATCCATAATTAATTTTGCCAATTGCCTAGCTGTTTGAAGGATAATCCCATCTTTGGCCAAGTCCGCAATTCTTAGATCTAATACACCAGATTGCCTTGTACCAGCTATAGCTCCAGGTCCTCTCAACTTTAAATCAGCCTCTGCAATTTCAAAACCATTGGTTGTCCGAACCATGGTAGCAATTCGTTCTTTACTCTCCGAAGACAACTTGAAACTACTCATCAAGATACAATAAGATTGATCCGCTCCACGACCTACTCGACCTCTCAGCTGATGTAACTGAGATAAGCCAAAGCGCTCGGTATTTTCAATGATCATGATAGAGGCATTTGGCACATTCACGCCAACCTCGATGACAGTTGTAGCTACCATGATTTGGGTCTCCCCTCTTTTAAACCGCTGCATTTCAAATTCCTTATCAGCAGCCTTCATACGACCATGAACCACTGATACTTCGTAGTCGGGCCTTGGAAAAGAGCGCTGTACAGATTCAAGGCCTTCCTCTAAATTAAGCAGATCAAGTTTCTCAGACTCCTCAATTAGGGGATACACGATATAAGCTTGACGGCCTTTTTCAAGTTCTTTCCTCAAAAAGCCGAAGACAGAAGCCCTGTGGTTTTCAGTCTTATGACTGGTTTGTACCGGCTTCCTTCCTACTGGTAATTCATCAATTACGGAAACATCGAGGTCTCCATAAAGGGTCATCGCTAAAGTCCTTGGTATTGGCGTTGCCGTCATCACAAGGATATGAGGTGGAAAAGGTTTTGACTTTTTCCACAACTTTGCACGTTGGGCAACGCCAAAACGATGCTGCTCATCCGTAATTGCCAATCCTAGATTATGGAAGACTACATGATCTTCAAAAAGAGCATGCGTTCCAACTAATATATTTAGAGTTCCAGACTCGAGGTCTTCCAAGATTTGCTTTCTCTTTTTTCCTTTCACCGATCCCGTTAACAGCCCAACACGGATATCCATACCTTCTAAATAAGAACTAAGCGATTCTAGATGTTGCTGAGCAAGAATTTCCGTCGGTGCCACCATACAAGCCTGATAACCATTATCTATTGCAATCAGCATACACATAAGGCCAACCATTGTCTTTCCAGAACCTACATCACCCTGAAGTAGGCGATTCATTTGAACACCTCGCTTCATATCCATACGAATCTCCTTTATCACCCGCTTTTGAGCACCGGTCAATTCAAAAGGTATCTTGGTTTCAAAGAAGGTATGAAATACATCTCCAACCTTTTCGAACACATGGCCTTTGTTTCTTTGCTGTCGGCCATACTTATTTTGTAAAAGACCCAACTGAAGGAAAAACAATTCCTCAAATTTCAATCGGTTACTCGCATCCTTAAGTGCTTTCTCGCTTTTTGGAAAATGAATGGACTGAATTGCATCTGCTCTAGGTATCAAACTGAGCTTCTTTAACATGTACTCTGGAAGGCTCTCTGGAAAATCAGAGGCACTTGCCTTTTCAAATATAGCAGCCACCAACTTTCTCCTACCCTTACTATCCAAGCCAGAAGAATTCAATTTATCTGTACTAGGATATACAGGGGCAAAATGTTTTTGCTCGTTGCTATTTGATTGCCTTAACTCTTCAATCTCTGGATGTGGTATTGACAATTTACTTCCATATGCATTTACTCGCCCATACACTACATAAGACTTGCCAACGACTAACTTATCCTGCATGTATGAGGCTCCTTGAAACCAAACTAATTCTATAGAACCAGTTTCATCCCGCAGCTTAACAACCAAACGTTTTCTGCGGCTCTGGCCCTCCATGGTAATCCTTCTTACCACTCCTTTAATCTGTACTTCGCCTATATCTGAATGCAAACGGCCACAATTTTCAAATTTAGTCTTATCGATATAACGAAAAGGAAAAAGAGACAGGAGGCCTCCAAAATTGAAAACTTCAATTTCTTTTTTTAGGATTTGAGCCCGCTTGGGTCCCACTCCTTTAAGGAATTCTATTGGTGTATCTAATAAATTATTTCGCATTCGGCTTAACTGTATATGTATAGAACCAAAAAAGACTCTGCTGTGTTTTATTTGCAGGACAAAGCAAAAGTAAGTTTTGACCTTAAAAACTAATAAAAACAATAGTATTCTACCAATATTTTATTGGTATATTTGCACAAACTTGAAGAGATGGAGAATAAGAGACAAAAGCAGGTAGCAGAATTAATTAAAAGAAATTTCGGGATAGTCCTTCAACAAGAGGGCTCATATATATATGGTAATGAAGCGTTTGTTACAACAACTTCAGTAAAAATAACCCCCGACTTCGGAATTGCTAAGATCTACTTGAGCGTTTATAATATCGATGATAAACAGAATGTAATCCTAAGCATGGAAGCAGAAAAGAATGTATTAAAAAATGCATTGGCTCAACGCATAAGAAAGCATGTGAGAAAAATTCCTGATGTGCTTTTTTTCCTTGACGATACACTGGATGAGATGTTAAAACTCAATCAGCTTTTCGACAATATCAAATCAGATGATAAAGATAAGCCTTCCTAGATTCGTTCAATTTCGATCTTTTTAGCTAAATCAAAAGAAATTCTTCTCTGGCCAATTTCGGTATTTAAGAGGAGAATTTCTTTTTTACCCACTTGCACTATTTCCCATATAGAATTCGGCATCAAACCGAGGTCCCAAAGCTGAGCAACTATTGATTTGATATCCTGATCAGCTGTAAGTCTAAACTTTTCACCAGATTTCAGTAGAGAAAGATTCATAAAACCCTTTGGAATAGGTGAGCCATGTGGATCCATTTCGGGATGGTTCAAACGCTCTGCAACCTCATTAAGAAACTCATCACTCATATGGTGTTCGATACGCTCAGCTTCTTCATGGATTTGATCTGAATCCATACCCATCTTATTAACCATATATGTTTCCCAAAGCCTATGGGCGCGAATCAATTTCTCAGCCCTTTTTTTACCCTTCGTACTTAATTCAAGTGTAGCCTTGTGAATAAACTGTTTCTTTTCAAGGTTATTGAGCGTTCTAAGCAACTGCCTCTTCTTCAAATCTAAACGCTCTAGGATAGCAGATTCATCCACTGGTAAACCTTTTGCACGATATAATTGAATACACTTAAGTACATCTTCTTGCCTAATCTTATCCCGCTCTTTTCTATTTTGAACAAAACGAATTACCAAGCCTGAATTGGGCGAAAATATAACTGCTAAAATATAAAGGATTGTTGCAAGCACTGCCATAGATGGCCCTGGAGGAAAATTGAGCTCATAAGAAACAAAAAAACCGCCTACAGCAATCAGTACACCAAGGATAGCCGAACAGATAATTACATTTTGGAGCCGCTTAAACAAAAGGAGCGCCGTAGATGCAGGAGTTATCAACATAGCAACAACAAGAATCACACCCACTGATTGCAATGCAGATACCACTGCAAAGGAAAGCATCAGCATTAGAAAATAATGTACTTGTTCCACCTTTACACCCATGGTTCTTGCAACAACAGTCTGAAAGGTAGTTAGAAACAAAGGCCTGTAAAAGACGATGACCCCAGTAATGACAATCAAGGTCACTGAGAAGGAAATATACAAATCATCATTAGACACACCGAGTACATTACCAAACAAATAATCTTTGAGGTCTATATGAATATTCTGATTGTTACTTAGATAAGAAATACCTATTACGCCCAAAGAAAACATACAGGTAAAAACAATCCCAATAGCAGCATCATTCTTCGTAGATAATTGAGTTTGTATCCAGGTGATCAAAAAAGAAGACAACCACCCTGCAAGAACAGCACCAAGGAAAAAACCCCATGAATTATCCGTGCCAAAAACAAAGAAGGCAAATACTATTCCAGGTAGTATTGCATGGGACAAGGCATCTCCAACCATAGACATATTTCGCAATACTATAAAGCAGCCCAAAATACCACAGCTCACGCCTACTGCCATTGAAGCCAGAAGCGCTCTTATTGCCCAGTCATATTGAAGAATTTCTAACATCGCTTGATACTTTGAAACAAAGTTAGGAAAACAAAATTATTTTTTTTGGCTAATCTAAAAATTAACCCTGATTTTGTAACATCTCCGCCAGTATTCCCTCTTTCATAGCATAGGAAGAAACCTTCATAGTTTCTATCTCTGAACGATCTAGGACAAATTTCAGCAATTGAACAGCCACTACAATATACTCCGCACGCTGTTTTGGTAATTTAGGAATATCAAGCCTCTGCTCGATACTCATAGGAAGAACTATTTTACGCCAATGCTCAAACCGATCAAGATCGAGCAGGAAATGATGCGCAGAAATCTTGTCCTCACCCAACATATCAACAAGTACGTCGAAGGTACCAGATGCGCCGATAAGTTGTTTGACTGAATATTTTTTAAATATTTCAAGAAGAGCTTGGGTATGTTCCTCCAAAAAGTCCTCCAAATCAATTAAGCCGTCCGCACTGATAGGATCTGCTTTATGAAATTTATTGAACAACACTGCAACTCCGATTTTAAAACTTTTGGACCAGAAAACTTCCTCCTTATTACATAAAACAAACTCGACGCTACCTCCCCCTATATCCATAATCAAACTAGGATTCATATCAAATGGAACAACTTCACTTACACCTCTATGTATAAGCAAGGCTTCTCGACCACCAGCAATAATCTCCACATCAATCCCTGTTTGCTTTTT
>JAQXAY010000245.1 GCA_029252685.1 Saprospiraceae bacterium
ATATTCCAAGCTTTTTAAAGGGAAAGGGTGTTGCGGTAGCAGCTGTTAATTATAGACTGAATCCGACCGTGAAAGCTCCAGTTTATATAGAAGATGCAGCAGCAGCAGTTGCCTGGGCATTTAAAAATATCGAGTCCTATGGAGGTCGGTCTGATCTCATTTTTGTTTCCGGGCATTCTGCTGGGGGGTATCTAACGGCTATGATTGGTTTGGATAAGCAATATCTTGCTGCACACGGTATAGATGCAGATGAAATTGCTGGTTTAATTCCTTTTAGTGGTAATGTTATAAATCATCTTACTGTTCGAGCAGAGCAGGGGATACCAATCACTCAGCCAATAATAGACGCTATGGCTCCTTTGTATCATGTGCGTCCTGATGCTCCACCGATCCTTTTGATTACAGGAGATCGTGAAAAGGAGTTGGTTGGTCGTTATGAGGAGAATGCCTATTTCTGGAGAATGATGCAGGTTGTGGGGCATCCTGATACTCGAATTTTTGAACTAGATGGCTACGGGCATGGAATGGTGGAACCAGCAACTCCACTTTTATTGGACATGGTAAAGACGTATTCAATATCTATTTTAACGGAGATTAAAAAGTAATATTAAATAAATAATTTCCTTAAGTTTAAGATTTATTTTATACTTTTTAGATTTACTAATCTAGCTATTAAAGAACATCTAATTATTGTCTGAAATATATTTAAAAATTAATTCGAAAGAATAGCTTTTATTTATTTTCGGGTTGTTATTAATTATAATACAGGTTTATATATTTATTTACTTTAAGGTTATACAAAAAGGAATCGACAGTAAGACTGTCGATTCGAAAACACCTTGAACGAGCGCTATTAAAGCGATAAATTGCGTTTACTTTTTTGGGCTTAGAATTTCAAATTCACTAAGGATTATGGATGCGAAATTACGGGTGATTCCATTTTTGTCTTCATAGCGATTGTAGACTAATTTTCCCTGGATCAGGACTTTGATGCCTTTTATGAGTAGTCTTTCGACCAGCTCTGCCACTTTACCGAAGGCAACTATACTATGCCATTGGGTAGTTGATATTTTTTCTCCTTTACTGTTTCGATAATAATCGGAAGTGGCTACTGAAAATTTAGCCATGGTTATACCTGACTTTAGTGTCTTGACTTCTACATCTTTTCCAAGATGACCTATTAATTGGATTTTATTTCTTGTACCAGATATGGCCATTGTTTTCATTTTTAGTGATTAATACTACTAAGTTGGGCTTAGGAAATCGCATTAAATGAAAGTGTGAAAAAGAATTGTTATTTATTTTTTTGCGCGGATGGCTTAGGAAGGGTGGTGGGGTGTAGTTTATAAAGATTCAGTTTTCCAGCCTGAGAGATCAGGTCTGGAAAACTGAATTTAATTTATTTACTCAATAATAACTTTAAGTATTTTACTACCTGTATCACTTTGTATTTTCAACATATAGATACCTGATGCTATATTTCGTACATCGATATTTTGGTCTAGAGAACCGTTTATTGGGTTCAAGGTTTTATTATAGAATTCTTTACCTGTAAGGTCTATCATCGAAATGGATAATTCCTTTGATTGCGTTCCTTTTATGGAAAGTGTGAAATTTCCATTGTTTGGATTCGGTGCAATACTTGCAAGGTATGCGCTGTTTGCTTCTTTGACACTCACAATATTTATTGTCTGCTCAATAGTATCTGGCGTACAATATTGATTTGAGGCAATTAATTGAATGGTGTAAGTACCAAATTCATCATAGGTATATGATGGGTTCGGGTCATTACTTATGGCACCTATTTCTCCAAAATTCCAAGATAGGCTTGTGGCATTCAGAGCAGTATTTGCGAAATTAATTGTGTTGCCATCTATAGCAAATTCAAAGTTAGCAACTGGAGCAGCATTTGGGCTAAAGGTTTCTGTATAATTATTTGAACCAAAGCTATTGGATGCTGTAAGTGTTACGTTTTGGTTGCCTGCCAGATTGAAAATCACTTCGTGGGGACCTTCACCTGTAGCGGTTGAGGGGTTAGAGAAAATTCCAAAGTTCCACTGAAGCTCTTCAAAGTTTGAGGAAGTATTTGTGAACGTTACAGGTTCTCCTACACAGATATCGGATGTTTGAGATGTTGTAAACTGTGCAATTGGGCCTGAATCTGGTAGTAAACGAATATTGTCGAGGTAAAGGTTGTTTCCGTAGCCAGTAACATTTACGAATCGGACAATTATGTCATTTCCAATATATGGATTCAGGTCTATAGTCTCTGTTCTCCAGTCTGATCCTGAATTAGGGTTGTAGTCTCCACTTACACCACCTACTGTGGCTAATTCCATATATTCTTTATAGAAAACAATATCATTGAAAGAGCCATTACAATCGGTGATTTCTATACGGAGTCCATCGTAGTAGCTGTCACTGTAGTAGGCGTATGCCATATCAAAGGTTAATTCTGGATTGGCAATATCTGGATTTATGAAGAGCGGAATACTAACAAAAGAATCCTCTTCGCCATCACTGCTGTATGTATAGTTGTTTATGCGGGTACACATAGTCGTTGTATTGTCGATTCCGATTGTTGACCAATCCTCCCAAGTTATATTGTTATCTGGGTTTTGAATTGTCCAATCTTGTGGAGGAAAAACTCCGGATTGGAAATCTTCATTTAGACTTTGCGCGCTATTTCCAACATCTAAGATTTCTATGTCGAAATCTGCTATCAAGGTGTCATTTGCAGGGTATTGATCACCTGGATAGGTAAGCCATACTTTTAGTTGGTGTGATCCGCTAGATACTATTGATATTTCTTGGTCGAAGGTATATTGGATATTTTGACCTATTGCTACAGGTCCAGTTGTACCAGATGCTACAGGATCGTTATCCAATTGATAATACACGTCAAGGGCTGTGATGTCTTGTGATCCATTGTTGAATATTTCGATTTCCAAATTATTTGAGTACTCATCACAAGCGAGTATACTATTAGAGATATTAGATACGAATTGAGCCATTTGGGCATCTGTGTCTAATGGGCAATTCAGAAGGTTTTGGTTGTAAACTTCTGCGATAGATCTAAGACCTACCAGGTTGTTACTACCGAGTGCTCTTACTGCATACCAATTGTCTTCAGTTGGATTGTCAATAGCTACTGTGATGGAATTAACAGATGTAGTTCCTACTGGGTCCATGAATTTTTCCCCTAAAATAAAGGCTTCATAGCCACTTGCTATATCCATTTGATCCCAGGTAAGGGTCATGGAGTCTGGACAAACTTTTGTGGGTGTAATATTTTGAGGAACAGGAGCAATTGAGAATTGGAAATCACTTTGATCTACTGAACTACCTTGTTCAATTTTCACGAGGCATTGTCCACTTGCAGTTGCAGGAACTTCCCAGTTTAATTGTCTTTTGTCACTAGGAGCTGAGCCAATTATAGACCAGGTATTACCATTATCATCTGAATAGCTCAAATTGAAGTCAGAAGTACTATTTCGTGGAGCATCCCAGTGGATGTTTTCAGTCTCTCCGGGCACAAGTGCTTCTCCACCTATTGGGTAGATTACTTCTAATTCATCATAAATGAAATCATATACAACGAAGTATTTTACAGGGCCAAAAGGTATTTCTGTTCCTGTTATATTGAAGCTGTACGTTCCTGCTACGGGATCGAAAAGAGACACTTGTTCCATATTGTTCAAGTTATCTATTCCGGTAGTTGCAGGAAGGTCTAGTGTTGCTGGATTTGGCGTTGGGTCAAGTATCCAAGGATAAAAGATAGCTCCAGTGTCATTTGTGATAGTAGCATCAAGGTTGTTTACTAAAGCTATGTTTGCCGATGTAGATGCATCTCTATCTGCCCAGTAGACCATTATTTTTGCTTGAACGACATTGTCCGGTATTTCAATGGTGTGTGTATTTGATTCTCCTTGTTCAATTTCTTCATTGAGGTATCGATTTTCCTCGAGCGTTCTAGCTGCTCTTAGGGCATTTACAAGTCCCCAGCCGTGCTTAAAGTCAGGTCCCTGGTTGCCAATATCGTTTGCAGAATTCAGCATAGAAGCTTTTATGAGTGCTGCATCTGCTGTTTCATCATCATTTAATTGCTGGTATGCACTATGGAGCATAGTAAATACGCCTGCTATACCGGGAGCTGCTGCGGATGTGCCTCCAAATGGGTCGTAGGTGTTTCCTGTACCTGTTGAGATGTGTCCTGCACCATGAGCAGAAATGTCAGGCTTGATTCGCCCATCGTGCGCGGGACCACGGCTACTTGAACTGACAAGATTTCCATCGACGTTTAGGTTTGCTGTTGCTATAACATTTTTTCCTTGTTTGTGTCCTCCTGTTATATTGCCCCATTGTGTTCCTGCACCATATCCACATTCGTTATTATTAGAATTTCCTGCGGAAAAAACGTGCATGTATGTTGGATTTTCGAACATTTGTTGGTCGACGATCTTAGTTGTATTCGTATATCCATTGTTACAGCCATCTGAATAAGATGAATTAGTAACAAGGACATTTTCTTCTAGGTGTAGATCGAGTGTGATATCCAAAAAGTCAGATACGTAATCTGTATTGTATAGATCTGATCCAGTGGCCATACCTCTAAATCGAGGGTTTAGGTTACCAGCTCCTGTAAAGATACCAGCAACACCATCGGAATGGTCATTTCCAATAAATTGTGTGTAATCGTTTAGCAGACGACCATGGTAATCGATGTGTGGTCCTAAAACACCATCATCTCTTACTTGAACTCTAATTCCAGAGCCATCATAATTTCTTCCGCCGAGATAATCAGCGGTTAAGACATTTGCACGATGCATACCACGGCCATTATTATCGTCTGGAGTGCCTGGTTCTGGTGCTATATCCATGAAGGCCACGAAGTTGATAAAAGAGATCTGATTGATATTTTCTATTGGAACAGTTATGGATACAAAGTTATTATGCTTGTTGTGTGCTCTGATTTTGATTTGTCTACTTTTTAGTTCCTTCTCTACGAGTTGAGCCGGAATATTTTTGTAGTACTGTATGAGCATATCTACCATATTCCCTTTTACTGCGTGTGCTTTAAGAGGGCGTTCTAAAAGGTTATCGTGAATCTTGTCTTCTGCGGGTATATGTTTATCCCATTCAATTCCATAGGATTGGAAATCCTCTTTGATAAAGGAATGGTGCATGGCACCTATGTAAATGTTTTTGCCATTATATTCTAATAGAATCAAGCCTTTGTCTTGCATTCTTTGGTGCATTGCTGCATTAGGCAATGATTGGAATTTGATATAACGATAATAGTAATCTCCTACTTTGCCAAATTCATCGATTCCCAGGTTCATTCCGGGTGCTACGTAGGGTGTATTGGAGTGTTGTGTTAGGCTTTGAGCATTTACGTTTATGATGAAAGGTACTAACAATAATAGGAAGCCTAGTTTTTTAAATCTGATCATCATGATTGTTTCGTTATAGGTAATTAGTTTTGGTGATTTTCTATAGATTTCCTGTGGTTTTGACAGGGAATCCTAGAGTTATACATCAGCCCTTTGAATATACGAAAAAGGGTCTTGAGTCAATTGATATTTGGTGTGAGTTCTTTGGATAGGTATAAAAATGGCAATTGGATGATCGTTTTTGATATTAAATATTGGTGACTTTCAAAGTTTGATTGTGTGAAATGGTAGAATACTATTTTAACTCAACTAAAAAATATGGAGGCTTATTATAAAGTCTATAAAGGGGAAACTCGATTGTTTGTGAAGTTTGAATATGACATTCAGAAGATTGATAAAGTAAAGACGATAGAAGGTCGTCTATTTAGTCGATCAGAATCCAGCTGGCATTTTCGAATAGACAGAAGTAGTTGGTATATGTTGCTTGAAATTTTTCCAGACTTAAAAAAGATAATACGTCCAAGATTCCATGCTTTATTGAAGGAAGAAATTGGGCCGGTGGATCCAAAGGAGCTTATTGACTATGGAAGCTGGAAGGATAAGCAAAAGAACATTTCAAAAAAGGAATATGACAAGCGATTGAATGGCTGGCAGAAGAAAGCTGTTTTTGATTTGGAGGAAAAGTTAGTTCTGAAGCGATTCAGTGAGCATACTATCAGGAGTTATACGTCATCATTGACTTTATTTTTGCTTTATACAGATCGAAGTAGCATGGAAGATGTAAGTAAGAAGGAGGTTGAGGGTTTTTTGCGATATATGTATAACGAGCGAAATATTTCTGAGAGTTACATGAACGTGATTATCAACTCAATAAAGGCATATTATGAGAAAGTTTTAGGTTGGCCTAAGATGCGTTTTGATATAGCTCGTCCCAAGCGCCCCTTTAAGGTAGTTCAACCATTTTCAAAGCTGGAGGTTGAGCGATTTTTTTCGGTGATTAAGAATTTGAAGCATAAGACTTTGCTGATGTTGGTGTATTCGAGTGGATTAAGAATTTCGGAGGTTTGCAATATCAGGAGGCAGGATATAAAGTGGGACCAAGGTCTTATTTATATAAAGGAGGCAAAGGGTAAGCGCGATCGTTATTCAGTGCTTGCTTCGTCTATAAAGAAGATTTTAAAGTTATACATTGAAGAATATAAACCTCGCTACTATTTGTTTGAAGGTGTGAAGCCCAAGACAGCTTATAGCAGGAGTTCAGTTAATAAGGTTTTTCATCGAGCAAAACATAAGGCTCAGGTAAATCCGGAGGCTACTGTTCATACACTTCGTCATACATTTGCTACTCACTCTATGGAGAATGGTATGTCAATCCGTACTATTCAGAAATTATTAGGACATAGGGATATAAAAACTACGGCACGATATTTATATGTTACGTCTGATACGTTGAGGAAGGCTAGAAGTCCGATGGATGATCTTGATTTGGGGGATGATGATAAGGATGTTTAATTTTTGTTATTTGTAATTTATTGATTTTCAGTTGTATAGTGCAAGTGATTTTGTTATTTTAGAATGATTGTTCTTTGGTTTTAATAAGCGGAATATACAATTAAGAATATGCTCTTTTGGCTTATGCTCAAATTAAAGAGGAGGACAATTGAACTATACTAACTTAAATTAATTAAAATGAAAATCAGAAATTTCTTTTTTTGTGTAATTCCTGTACTTCTATTTTTTACAATTTCTTGTGAGAATATGAATAGCTTATCTGAAGCTGATGTTGATTCTTTTTTGGAATCATTTTTTGATGCTCAGGTTGGTGGCGATGCCACTATAGAAGCGTACAACAACACCTTGAGTGATGGTCTAATGGTTTGGGCTAATGCGTCTTGGGGTGGAGCACCAAGTACTTATGATAAAGGAGATACTGAGGCTGCATGGTTTTATGAAGATTCTATCACCTATGAGCTACATGATGTAATGATGGTTGGATCTGATGCAAGTGTGATGGGCTCTGCAACATGGCATGTTGCTGGTTTGAAGACATTTGGTCAGAGTTTCTCAGGTATTGTAGGTATGGAAGATGGTAAAATGGTCTGGAAGCGATTCATGGGTGTTTGGACGAACACTCTTGCCAAGGATTTTTTATGGCCAACTACGGAAGCTGAAGGCGTAATGTCTTCTTACAATGAGATGCGCAAGCATATGATGGAATTAAGTAATGAGAAAGCCTTAGCTATTAGTGATTCCTTGGTAATGAAGGATCCGAACTGGGCAACCGCCCACTTAGGACAGCTGCATTACTACTGGTTAGGAAATGACGATGCTAAACTGAAGGAGGTTTATGATATTGCGATGAGTAAACTAGAAGGAGCAAGCATAGCTGAACAATATTTTATAAAGTCTTACAATCCTGCTAAGGGAGCTGATACTAGGGGCAATCAACGAATGGCCTTATTACATGCACCTAATGATCCTATGATTCGGACATGGTATGCTTGGGGGGAGAAAGATTTTGATGCTGCAATAGATATATTGAAGAAGGGTCTTGACCGAATGCCTGACAATACAGGTCTAAATAATATGATTGCCTACAAATATATGTACAATGGAGACATGGAGCAGGCAGAAAAACATTTTAAATTAAATACGATGTCAAGTCCGAGTATGTCCAATGGGCATGACTCTTACGGAGATTTTTTACTAGAACAGGGTGATAAAGAAGGTGCAAAAGCTGCTTTTATGAAGGCATTTGAATTAGACAGTAACTTTACTGTATCAAAAGAAAAAGCAGATAAGATTGATAAATAATTGAAATTGAATATAGATTAAATAATCTCGAGTGGTGATTCTGTCACCACTTTTTTTATGCACCTAATACAGTGGCACTATAAGTCAAATTGTTCCATTCTGTTGAATCAATTATTTACACCATTCAATTCATGAAAGTTTTACTAA
>JAQXAY010000259.1 GCA_029252685.1 Saprospiraceae bacterium
GCAAAGGAATATTGCTGCTAGTCTTCATACTTTCCCTGAAATAAGATTCAAATACTTTTAATTCTTCTTCTATGGGTTTTCTTATGCGCTTAAGAGAATATGACATAAATTAGTTTAATAAATAATCCTTACTCATCTTTCCAGCTTTTCTAACACAAGATACAAGAAAAGCGAAACTTAATACAAATGGAACACCTTATTCAACGCTTGCAAAATATATTAGTTAATAAGCCTGATAAAAATAATTTCTTACTCGATATACATTATAGACCGAACCAAGAAAAAAAAGATATCGTAATTTTTTGCCACGGCTTTAAAGGATTTAAAGACTGGGGTGCATGGAACCTTATTGCAGACCATTTCGCAGCTGAAAACTTCGTTTTCGTCAAATTTAATTTCAGCCACAATGGCACAGGCATTGAAGATCCTGTAAGCTTCACAAATCTTGATGCCTTCGCTCAAAATAATTACTCTAAGGAATGGGCTGATCTTCAAGCTAGTATTCAAGTATTAAAAACTATCCCAGACATAAGTCAAAAGGAACTCAACCACAATAGAATTCACCTTATTGGTCATAGCAGAGGAGGTGGTCTTGTATTAACTACGGGACATAATATTCCAGAAGTACAATCTATAAGCGGCTGGGCATCTGTTGATGCCTTGGATTATGCATGGAAAGATCCAACATTTATTGAAGACTGGAAGAAAAAAGGATACTATGAAGTCTACAATGGCCGCACCAAACAATACATGCAGCTAAACTATCAATTCTATGAAGATTATAGTAGGCAGGTCCAAAAATTTCAACTTAGCTCAAATATTTCCAAGTTTAAAGGCCCAGTACTACTCTGCCATGGAGCAAACGATCAAGCCATTCCTCCAATCGCAGCAGATAATATAAAAAGCTATAAGCCGAATAATACTGAAATATGCATCTTAGAGAATTGTGATCACGTATTCAATATGAGGCATCCATTCGGAGAACACCAACTAGGGCCAATAGCAAGCAAATTAGTAAGAAGAACAATACATTTTATTAAAAATGGGTAAACAGTACTTAGAATTGGCTTCATCTAATTATTTAATAATTATATTTGATAAGCAAATCAGCATATTTTAGCTATGATAAAATTATTCAATTCCAATAAGATTTTAGTTTCGGTTCTTTATATCCCTATACTACTATTGCTCACAGGAATTGATTTTTACCAGGGATCTATTATCCCCTCCACAAATGACCTGAACCTTGTTGCTGGATTCGTACTTAAACCTTTTTATGCAATCCCAATTCTTTATCAGTATATAATTACTATAGCCGTCATCTTTATTCAATTGATGCTAATAACCTATATATCGACAAAGCATCAACTACAAAAATATACCAATCTTCTGGTAGGCCTGTTTTATATAATTTTCCTAGCTTTCATGCCTCAGACCTTCCTACTTAATGAAGGAATACTTGCAAATTTCTTTATCATAGGCAGTATTGACCAAGTCTTAGAAAGCTATAAAAAACACAAAGCTTTTAGAAATATTGTAAATGCTGGTTTTTTCATTGGTCTTGCATCTTTATTCTCTCCTATCCTATTCCTATTAATTATATGGGCCTTCATCGGGATGATTCGATTAAGATCTTTCAAAAGCACAGAACGTTTATTGTTGATCCTTGCAAGTCTAATGCCATACTACCTTCTTGGATCATGGCTCTTTTTCAATGGTAACTTCACTGAATTCTTCAACAAGCAATTATTTAGTCCTTTTGGACCTTTAAAAATTTTGAAGTTAGAGCAAAATGAGTTGATAATCATATTAATGCTTATTGCTGCTTCAATAGTACTAATCATCAATTTTAGAAACTACATGTCTAAAAGAAACATGGTAGTTCAAAGGAAAATATCCAATGTATTCTTTCTCTTTATGCTTTCGCTTGGGTTAAAATTTTTTCTTGGACTTTCAGTTACGAACTATGCAATTTTATTGGCAATCCCAATGTCAATATTCAGTGCTATTCTATGCCAAATGGGGAATCATAAATGGGCAGAACTAGTAACGATTTTACTAATTGTAAATGTACTCTGCTTACGCATTGATTTTATCTTGAAAATATTTGGCTTGAACTAGCATAATACAATCCATAATATTTTAAAAAATTATCTTCAACACGGCACCTATAACTTCCTTTTTTTAAATAAATTTGTTTCCACAAAAATTTAATTATCTAAGTTTCTAGTGTTTTCAAACTAAAAAGAACTTTAAAATTAGATTCTGTTAATTTTTATTTAAAGCAAGGTAAAAACGAGATTATTATTGCTATTACCCATAAGTTACAGACTTGATTATTAATTACTTTTTTATTGTGATCAAAATTCAAGCTATCAGGTACTTTAAACCATTTATGTAATGAGAATTTTTAGCCTATTCCTATTATCACTTATCAGTAGTTTTGCTGTAGGTCAGATCGAAACACCCGTCACCTGGACCTTATCGCAAGAAAGACTTTCTGAAACAGAATTCATGCTTACCTTCCAGGCTGATTTAGACGAAGGATGGTATGTTTACTCTCAGAATCTTGAGGATGGTGGCCCTATACCTACCTCTTTCTATTTTGAAGAGAATACAGATGCCCAGATCGATGAAAAACCCGAGGAAATAGGGAAGCCAAAATCTGGATTTGATGCAATGTTTGACATGAACGTCACCAAGTACGCCAATCAAGTCACCTTCAAGCAAAAAGTAACGATCTCAAATTCGACAAGCCTTACAGGTTACCTAACCTATATGACATGTGATGACGAAAAATGCCTCCCTCCAACAGATGAGGATTTTTCATTTGACTTAACAATAGCAGCAGAAAAAGCTCAAGAGAAACCAACAAAACAAGAAACTTCAGAAACTACTCCTGCAATCGAAAATGAGGACGCAGTAGAAGAGACTGCAACTGAAAAAGAGGAAGAAACAGTTTCTGGTTTCGTAAAACCAGTTAAATGGTTTTTTGAGCAAAAGCAAATAGATGAAAACACATTCGAACTCATATCAAGTACAGAAATTGATGAAGGTTGGTATATGTATTCACAGACTATACCAGAAGGTGGACCACCCTCAACATTTTTTGAGATTACGGTTCCTGAGGGTGCAGAACTGATAGGCGGAGTAGAGGAAAGTGGAAATGTAAAGACTATGTATGACAAAGTCTTTGACATGGATTTAGTGAAATTTAAAAAAGTAGCCATTTTCACTCAAAAGATAAAAACAAGTCAAGCATCAGGAGAGGTTCCTTTTTATATAGAATACGTTTCGTGTAATGACAAGATGTGCCTAAATCCAACCTGGCTTGAAATTTCATTTGATCTAAGTAAGGGCAATTATAGTTTTGAAGAGGAAGAAGAGGTGATTGCCGATATTGATGGCTTAGATCTTAGTGGTACACCTGTAGATTATAAATTTGATCATTCAGACGAGGATTTGAATTGTGATTCTGATCGCGAGGAAAAAGAAAATTCTAAGAGTTTATTCCTGATATTTCTTGCTGGAATGGGCGGTGGACTAATTGCTCTATTGACCCCTTGTGTATTTCCGATGATTCCTATTACAGTAGGCTTCTTTACCAAGAAAAGTCCTACGAAAGCTAAAGGGATAAAAAATGCAATCATATACGGTCTATCCATTATTGTGATTTATGTATTCCTCGGACTTGCATTCACTATGGCCTTCGGAGCTGACACCTTGAACTTAATGTCAACGAACGTATATTTCAATCTGTTCTTTGCATTCCTGTTTATCGTTTTTGCATTATCCTTCTTCGGATTTTTTGAAATCACACTCCCTTCATCATGGGGAACAAAAGCAGATGCACAGGCAGATAAGGGTGGTATACTAGGTATATTCTTTATGGCCTTCACACTCGCTCTAGTTTCGTTTTCTTGTACGGGACCAGTAATTGGAACTTTGCTAGTAGAAACAGCGACTGGATCAGGACCTGTAATACTTGGTAGGATTCCTGTAGGGCCGCTAATGGGTATGCTAGGATTCTCAACTGCACTGGCTTTGCCATTCGCACTATTTGCTGCCTTCCCGTCTTGGTTAAATTCACTACCTACTGCTGGGGGATGGATGTCTTCTGTAAAAGTAGTTCTTGGATTTATTGAGATCGCATTGGCAATGAAGTTTATCTCAGTAGCAGATCTTACCATGGGATGGAAAATAATGCCTTATGAGTTATTCCTTTCTATCTGGTTCATTTGTGCATTATGTATTGTAATATACCTTTTCGGAAAGATCAAGTTCCCTCATGACTCTCCAATCAAAAAGTTCTCCAATACAAGAAGAGCATTTATCGGAGTTTTCATGGTAGCAACAGTATACCTTTTGATGGGATTCAAGGTGGATAAGCAGTCTGAAACATTTGATACTCCTGATCTACTTAGTGGTCTAGCACCACCAGCAGGTCATTCCTATATCTTCCCTAAACATTGTCCGCTAAATCTAGAATGCTATAAGGATTTTGCTGAAGCACAAGAAGTAGCGAAAGCACAAAACAAACCAATCTTCATTGACTTTACAGGTCACGGATGTGTGAACTGTAGAAAAATGGAAGACAAGGTATGGGGAGAAGACGAAATACTTCCTCTAATTCGAGATGAATATGTTCTCGTATCACTTTATGTTGACGAAAGAAAAGAATTAGAGGAGCCTTATGTCTCAAAGTTATCGGGTAAGAAAATGAGAAATGTTGGTAATAAATGGGCAGATTTTCAAGCTATCCACTTTGAAACTAACTCACAACCTTACTACGTTTTAGTAGCTCCAATGAAGGATGGAAGCTTTAAGATTCTTAATCAGCCTACGGCATATGATGAAGATGTTGACGCTTACCGAGAATTCCTTGAATGTGGTATCAGACAATTTGAAGCCATCCAATAAAATAAAAAAAGCAGTATCATTTGATACTGCTTTTTTTATTTAAATACTTTCAGTTGGTAGCTTTTTCCTGTTCGAACAATGAGCTTATGATCGCGTAGCCATGGATTCAAAACCTTAAGCTCTCGATAAGTCATATCATTTGACCGCGCAAAGGAAGATAGACTTTTAATAGACTCCCGTATTTCAATGCTTCTGCTTCGGCGTTCAAATGGAGCATATTTATTATCCTCACCGATAATAAAGCCATACTCAGAAGGATGTTCAAATATTTCCTTGATAGCCATTACCCTAAACGGATATCGCATGGTCTCTTCATTTAAGTTCATCTCAAAAAAGTTAGAACTACCTTGGCTATCTATAACTTTAATAATTCCACCCCTGCCCATATTGTAAGCAGCCATTGTGGTCATCCAAGAACCAAACTTGGCCTTATCCTTTTTGATTTTTTTGCAAAATGCTTCGGTTGACTTCTGCAAATGTAGTCTTTCGTCTACCTGCTCATCAATTTCTAATCCGAATTCTATACCCGTACCTTTCATAAACTGCCAAAGCCCTCTTGCTCCTGCTGGAGAAGCCTTCATCTCAAGATTACTTTCTGCTACTGCTAGGTATTTGAAATCGTCAGGAACTTCATTCTCCTTAAGGATAGACTCTATTATCGGGAAAAAACGTGCTGCACGTTTCATATTGAGCGTAGTAGACGATTCCCAATGCGCATTTACTAGAATCTCCCGCTCTAAGCGCTCTCTTACATCAAAGTGATTTAAATCAAATGATTCCCCAGCTAGGATATATTCCTTCGAAGGATCAAAGGAAATAGCTGTATAGGCTATTGTATCTTTAGGGGCACCATCATCAAAGCTTTGAAAAAGGAGTATTAGACCTAACACTAGGGGAAGTGCTAAAAGGGCTAAGCCTGTTTTCAAACTAATATTCATAATTCTCTTTATTTGGGTTTTTTATATACCGGCACCGTAGAACATGGCTCGCCGAACATTAGACTTTTGACTCTTGGTGTAAGCATTTTAGTTAACTCTAAATATGCTCCAACAGGAATTTCTTTGTTTGCACATCCTTTAACTACAACCCGCTTATCAATATAATCATCCGCTTCAAGAGCAGCAATTCGCTCTCTATAATACATATTAAGATATCCCTGCTCATCAGCCTGCACTACATCTGCAGCGATACCTGCAGCATAACTTGCTATCAACATATATGCCCATGAAGGAACAATAGCATCAGCAGAACAATACACAAGAATCACTTTCCCTTTGTGCATATCCCAATCAATATCTTTCAAAGCAGCTCGAAAATCCTTTTCCTTTAAGATTAGCTCTTTGAATAAATACGCTTTGATATCAATATGAACAAAAGCACAATCCGGGTACCACTTTTCAAGATCAAGCGTAATTATACCTGAATTTGCAATTCTATTTACTAAAGGTTTATCCTCACTCATTATTATCTGTTTCTTCTACATTTTTTGACTCAGGATTTGTCGATTCTTTAGGCTGCTCAACAATATTATCCTCCATCGCCTCAATATTTCCAATCGTATTTTCTGGCGTACTAAACTCTTTGGGTTTAGGAAGATCACTCATTCCTTTGATACCAAAATAGTCCATAAACTTTTCACTAGTGCCATATAATAACGGCCTTCCAGGCCCTTCACTTCGACCAACTATAGCAACAAGTTCTTTTGCTAAAAGTTTTTGAATGGAATAATCACAACTCACACCTCTAATACGTTCCATATCAGATTTTGTAACAGGTTGTTTGTAAGCAACTATAGAAAGAGTTTCTAATGCAGCTCTTGACAACCTCCTATTGGTTCTATTCTTCAAAAATG
>JAQXAY010000263.1 GCA_029252685.1 Saprospiraceae bacterium
GTATGTACACGGGTAAATATTTTAATAGAATCATAACAAAAAAAAGGGGCTTTCAAGCCCCTTTTTTTTAATTAATTCCCAATTAAGGAGAATATAATTCCTATTCCACCACGTGCAGAAGTGGTAGGGAAGGAACCAACTTTTGGCTCATTTCGAGTATAATCGAAGAATAAACGGAATGAAAGAGCGTCTGAATATTGATATTCAACTTTCGGGCTTATAGAAACTCTTCTCGCTCCACGAGTAGGCTCTACAACCTCCTGATCCAATACCAATCGATATGTTATATCTTCAGCAATGGACATATCTAGGGAAACACTTAAATCTCCAACCTCATTCAATCCACCACCTCTATTTCCACCTCGGCCACCTCTATTGTTATTTGAAGCTGCAGGCTTATCATCTTTCTTCTTCCTGCTATTGTCTTTCATAAATGGCATTTTGAAATCACTGATGCGATATCCAAACCCAAATGTAAAGTCTTCTCTTCGAGTTTCATTCAAGGCACCATCCAAGAAGTTCATCTGGACATTCCTAGATTTTTTGTATTCCAATTTGGTAGAAAGTCCTGTTTTCGTCTCCACATTAATCCCTATCAGAGGACTAAAGGACTCAGAAATAACTACATCTGGAACTTCAAATCTTGTATAGTAATCCAATGTGCTTTCCTTTAACAACTCAGGCTGATCTTGATTGAAAAGTAAATCAGATTCAAACTGATTAACTGTGATGGTTGATTTATAACCGTGCGACACGGAGAATCTGCTAAACAAATCACTGAATGGCTTCATTTTAGTTAGGCCATTATATCGAATAGTCCAGTTTGGTAGCGGAATAAGATCAACAAGATTTTTAGTTGGATCAAATTGATCAACATTAATCAAATTAACATCTTGTCCAGTATATGTTGCCAAGAATGTTGGCACTAATACAGCTTGCTGTACTCGACCATAACCTGCTGCATAGCCTTGATTTGCTTGTAAAGTATCCGCATGAACACCAGCAGCAGCATTAAGTCGTTGAGAAACAACAGCTCGATTATCTTCAAATGCTCTAAACAAAGTAACCAAGTCTGTATTCAAGGTATTCAAGGTGATATAAGACATATTTATTGAGCCAATATCCCTTGCATTCAAATGCTCGTAATCTTCTTGTATTGCATTCTCAAGGTCTATATTGATGTTATTGCGTCTAAAATCCTCCGTATGGAAAGTGGTATAAGAGCGATTCACATCCAAATCTATCTTGAAATCATTATAAGGTTCAATATCTATAGATGCTGAATATTCTTGCCCGTAGTTTTGTTGTACCTGTTGGTTAAGCAGCTGATTCTCTGTAATCCAATTCCAATTATTGTATAGATAATCTTCATCGGTATAATAATCCGTAGAGTTAATATTAGGCTGTAAGCCCGCCACAAAACCCCATCCAGGTGCATCAAATTGCTCTGTCATACCGAAGAATTCCGATTCAGGCATATATCCAGGAATTATGGTACCAAAAGTTTCTCCATAATCGAAATTCACATTTCGCAACATCATCAAAGGCCTTAATGCAAGTTTCAAACCTTTGCTTACTTCCTTACTATTTTTCTTTTTATCTCTACCTGGAGGCGCAGATGTCTTGTCTGTATTCGTTCTAGTCCTTGTAGGTGTTACCCTTCTTCTAGATTTACTGTTAATCTTTTTCAGCACATCTGATTTATTGTATAGGGAAACCATATTCAGTTTTCCACTTATAGATCGATTCTGTGTGTTCTGAATAACATTACCCAAATCAGCAACATTCAACGAAGCAGCACTCCATGTATATGTTGCAGAATAGGAAATATCTGCTGATATCCAGTCTAGGAAAGGAATGTGTTTGAAAGGAAGTGAATAATTTACATTCAAGCTCTGATTGAAATTTTTATTCCTTCCTAAAGTCCTTAGATTATCTTTAATGACCTGTAATTTATTAGGGTCATTCTTTATAAAACCTTCTGGCTCATCAATAACTGCCATATTGGTAGCAAAATAATTCAACTTCAAGCTCTTTGCTAAA
Organism: Saprospiraceae bacterium; assembly: GCA_029252685.1. Lineage (GTDB taxonomy): Bacteria > Bacteroidota > Bacteroidia > Chitinophagales > Saprospiraceae > AM-2324. The sequence continues at coordinate 2,044 of JAQXAY010000263.1, forward strand.
CTCCAACTAAGGTTGTAATTTCTATTCCACAGCCAATGCTTATTAAAGAAGGTTTTATACTGATCATCAATATCGTCAAACCTATATTCTGTCACTGCAAATTCACGATCCATAATTGTGCTGAAGGTGAAATTGTTTGGCAATGGATTGAAATTGAACTCAGAAAAGAATTTCAAGTATTTGTTTTTAGGTAACCATTTAAGTGGCTTCACAAAAACACCTGGATTAGAATATCCATAATCCAAGGATCCAGTATGACTCGTTACAGAGTTCTCTTTTATAATAAAATTACTTTGATTTACTTTGGTCTTACCATAAGAAACAGAGAAGTTCTCTATATCCCAAGGTAGCGGTGCATCCGTGCCTGTACGATCTTTTTTAACATCGGTAAAGGTAATAGCACTAATGGTAGTTATATTTCTTGCAGTCTCAATGACTTCACTTGCAGTTTCATCTGCAGTCAAATTATCTAATCGTTCTTCTATAGTAACATCCCGATCAAATGGATCATATTTAGGAGTCTCTACAGCCTTAGAATATTGTGCCATAAAAGGAATATTCACACCCCAGTCTTTCGGGAAGAATCGTCCAAGCTCAAGGCTAGAAGAAACATTAACATCAGTCATCTGACTGATCTGACGTTCCATCAGGGATTCATTTAGTGCACCAAAACCTATTGAGCTATATGAGCCAGCAAGGCTTAATGATCCAAAATCTGCTAATTGCATATCCAAACGAGCCAAAGCTGCAGCTCCTCCTTTTTCCTTTAAACCATATGCCCTTAACTCATTAATCCAAACTTCAGCACAATGTGCCTCATTATTAGAATCGTTGTTACGAATACCAATCTGAATACTTTTTACATCTCCAAGGTTAGGATTACCCTTCACACGAATTAGACCACCATTTACAATATCTTCAAAACCAGTCAATGGATAAGGTGTGCTAATAGACGTCCCACCTCCATTTGCATTACGTTCAAGTTTTATCTGCTTGAGCAGTTCAAAATCAATTACTATATCATTGTTTTCATCCCAAACTACTCGATTATACCCCTCATTCAATGGTGTCAAACCACTCTGTTCATCAGAAAGTGTCAATGGTTTTTCGAATTCATAATAGTTATTCGTAAAATCCGATCCAATACGGATAAACACACTCATCTCTTTATCCTGAAGATCAACATCCTCCGGCTTTGCCTCTGCATGGACAAACATTTTCAATCCTTCATAAAATCGAAGATCGAAGATTGAGTTTTTGAAAATAGAAACCTGTTGACCTGCTTTTAGATCACAGACATTCATTGCCAAAGATTGCTCAACCTCAAACGCTTGCAAATTAGTTGCTCCAAGCGTTCGCTCCCGAGCAATACCAGGAGGAATAACGTAACCAAAAGGAAGTTTCTGACTATTCTCATCATAATTGACATTCGTCACATCGAAAGTAGTACTCAGCTCCTCCGTACCCGGATTGATACCTGGCAATACACTCTCGACTTTATATTTCCTCCATTGAGATCGAACTAAGTTCATTCGGGCAAACCTAAAGATGGTTTTATCTTCAAATCCAGTAAAGACCATTCTCATAAATCGAATAGACCTTAGATTAGGTTGACCAATAACAGAGAAATTTTCGTTGACTGTTCCGGATACTTCACCCTGTCCATTTGTAGGATCAATAGGGACTTTTATTCTATACCAAGTTCTACCATTCAATCCCTCAACACGGTCAATAACATAGTCATTTTCCATATCGATACCTCCAGAACCATCATGCTCAACAGGAATGCGATAGGAGAAATATGCTTCGGACTCATTCATTGTGAAATCACCATCTATATCTTCCATATCTGGCGTCCGTGTTGCTGAAGTAGCAAAGTTTGCACTATTCGCTCCATCATCAGGTCTCTGGTTGTTACCCTGTGGAAAACGGAAACGTGCATATTTATCAGGAGCAGGTGTTTCAGGTGCTAAGCTAGCATCACCGAAGTGCACAAAATCATCGTTAGATGGATCTTGCTCAATAATAGATTTTATATTATCAGGAAACAGATTAATATATTCTTGGTACTTGGCACGTTCTTCTTCATTCGCTAGACCGTCAAGTCCAAGATCCTGTTGCTCTATCGTACTGTTATCAAAGTTTCTATCAATCTGAGGTCGAATCGGCACTTTACCCCAATCTGTCTCTACCAAAATATCTTCTGGATCGACCGGGTTAGGATTGTTTGGATCATCCACAGGAAGTCCATCCTCAAAGAATTTTCTTGAATCCCGCAAAATATCCTCAGATACAGAACCAAGATGCACATAGATTTCTCCTTCACGCTTATCTGCGTTTGGAGCCACAGAACCTGATCCATCTTCATTGATAAATGGGCTCATCACCCAAAAATCAAGAAATTCATAATTAGCAGTAATGAAATCACTCTGATTAAAAGGACGCATCATACCTGCCCACCTAGTTTCAGGGTCTCTTAAGTCTACCCCTGCCATACCACTAGAATATGGCGTTCCATCTGGTTCATCAAAATTGTAAGGCCCTCTTGCTCTTGGATCATACATCACATCGAAAGTCTGGAAATTCACACTTTCGAACTGATTAGAGTTAGTCGCATTTTTGAATACTTCCTGCTCTACGATTTGAACTTCGAACGGATTTTCTGCACTGTTGTTCGATATTGACTGAAAGTCTAATTGATACCAACTAAGCAATGCACGGTTAACACCTGAACTCTTATCGTTAATCAATTCCCCTTCCGGTAAGAATGGGAAGTTGTTCTTAGTCATCCCTCTTGGCACAGAAGACATAGCCCAACGATTGGCAGAACCTCTTCCCAATTGAGTAAATGAAATAGCAGATTCAAATTCATCGATGTACACAACTCCGCCCTTTTCATCGCCAGAGCTCTCATTAATTCCTCTTGCATGACCTGGCTTCAAATATGCGGCCTCTGCAGCGAAATTAATATTTGATTTTTCTTTAGTAGAGATCAATGGAATTCCATCCACCAATCGAGTTAGAAACGGTGATTCTTTTGAGAAATTTAAATCTACACCGTAAATCTTATTGTTTATTGGGTCATTTCCGATATTTACCTTTGGAGTAAATGGACGTTCGAACAAGTGCAAATAGGTTGCACCTAAGCTAAGATTATCATTCATCTTGTAATCCGCTCTCAATCCGACCATAGTCTTATTGTTCACGCTGAACAAGCTTGTATTCTCAAAGTCAATTGTAATAGGTGCTCCAGATAAAAGTCGAGCCTCATTCAAGATTCTCAGTTTACCTGTAGTTCCATCAATCTCATACTCAGACTCATCTAATACTATAGATCCAACCCTTACCGTAACAGATTCTTTCTTTACATTAAATGCTCCAAGTGAAATCTCTGAAGAAATACTTGATTTATAACGTCCCTTCATAAAAAACCTGTTCAGGTTCGCAGCTTGCTGAGCAATCACCTTAGGTTGATCATATAATTGTTGGAAAACAAACTTTGCACTATCGGCCGTATTACCAAGCTCCTCTGCTAGGTATCCACCAAAAGGTTCAAGTACAGGAAATATGATTCTTCCTGTCCGCCCTTGAATAGTAACACCTTCTACAAAATCGAATACACCATCTGATCTAGGATCACCCTGTGTGTTTAACTTATCGAGGTTGAAAACATTCAAAAGTGGTTTTCCAGAAAGACTTGAACCCGGCAGGTGTCTCTTTTCACCGCCGCCTGGATCCTGATAAAAAATATCAAACTCAAACTCATCACGATTAGCCTGATAAGCCCCAATATTATATACATTCTTCATCATCAGATCCCATGCAGGATCATTGACGTTCTGTGTTGTACTTTTAAGTAATTTAGTAAACAATACAGTCTGATCTTGAGGCTCCCCTGTAGTAGATGGATTATCCTCAGAGAATTGACCTACCTGATACGTTCTATCCTTATACGTATACTGATAAGAAACCGCTAATATTTGGTCCGGCCTTACATTTACATTTACGGATACGAATCCTAATTCAGGATGAAATGAATACTCGTTGCCATCAAGCTTTCGAGCCAGTACTTTTTCAAAATCTTTTGTCTGCTCAAAATTCAAAGGCGAAGAACTCAGATTTGAAAGAGCAAACTCGACCAATCTTGTATTAGGGTTATTCGTTATAATGTCATAAATCGGATTTGCCTTATTATCTGGTAATCCATACTGCCCAGTAATATCCGTATAAACAGGAGCTAATGGCGGTTGGATAAATGGATTTTCAGAAACACTTTGAGTCATATTGGAACGACCAGGCTCTCCTAAATCCGCTATTGCAACTATTTCTTTAACTGTTTCACTACTTTGAGTAAGATTACTGGAGTTTGTAATCCAGATCTCCACGCGTTGCAGCCTAAATAAGGTTTGTATCTGTGGAAGATTCTGAAGATTTCCTTCATAAACATCGCGGTTGTAATGGGACAAGAAAAAGTGTCTATTCTCATCGTATTCATCCGCATACACTTGAAAATCTTGAAATTGAGCTCCTCCTTCAACAGTTATAGACTTTTTCTCTGTACGATCCAAAGAGGCTAGGGCTGTTAATCGAAGATTTCCAAACTGAAGTTCTGTCTTCAAACCCATAAGATCTTCAGATCCTCTAATAAGTGTACCATTTAAAGGTAGACTTACTGTACCAGCCTCAATTTTTTTGATAATTTCATCTTCACTGAAGTTATCCGTATTGTAATTGATCTTCATCGGGTTATCCTGATCAAAGGTTGCCTGAGGATTATAATTGAAATTAAGATCAAGCTTATCTCCTATTTTTGCCTGAACATCCATCTGGATATTCATATCAAAAAGCATATTCGTATTTCGCTGCTGAGCAATCTGTCTATTCGGATCTTCACTATTGCTATATCTTGCTCCAAGCTGCAGGTCAATTGAACCTTGTGGATTAATATCTACATTTGTACCACCAAAAAGTCTATCTATCAAGCTTTGTTCCACAGGAATCCTAGACATAGGATCGCGGCTATTCTTTGCTGCTTCATCACCATTTTGAAGATCGAAGAGGTAGTCATAGTAACTATTCTCCTGAACCTCGGCAACATAATCCAAATACTCGCTAAATGTTAAATAGGTTGGAGGACGATAATAATCCTCACCAATCTTCTCAGTGACTATATATAAATTAGAAGTTGGATCATATTCGACAGTTTTTTCGATATCCTTTGGGTCATTCAAATCAAAGGGGTTCGAATTAGAACTATTGATAAAATCTTCAAATCTTTCTTCTACAGGAAAGGTATCGAGTACAATTTGTGTAGGCTCAATGTCCAGGTATGGGTTTTCAGGCTTCTTGCTATTTGCGATTAGCTCAAAACAGGTAATAAAGAAACAACCGACAAGTACCAGGTATAAAAGTTTAAACTTTTTCATATAAAAACAATGGAAATAGACTCCTCTAGTAAACACGTTTAGCGTGCAAAATTGAATTATTAATCCAAGTATTCCAATTATAAATGCTAAACATTTTGCTTTATTTCTTTTTAATCAATTATTAACTAAATAAATTGAAAAGAAATAAGCGGTTAGGCGCATTTTAGGCCGAAAATATAAGAATTGGCAATCAATAGCTGATTTTGTAATTATTTTTCCACTTATTATTCAAAATAATATGTGTTTTTGCGCCTTTAAGACAATTGTTTAAGCGCTGACCGTATGATTTGCTCTGCTCCCTGAATACTTGGATCATCCCTAAGCACTTTATTCACCACCTTCTGGACAAC
>JAQXAY010000002.1 GCA_029252685.1 Saprospiraceae bacterium
CAGAAATATAATGTCTGTTAATGACCGTTCTAATTTTACAGTTGCTATTGTGACATATCAAACTACTGAATTCAAATATATTACTAGGGTTATGGAAGCTGCAGGAAAGCTTGGTGTACAGGCAATTATTGCAACTCAACCTACCTCTGAATAATTAGTTTTATGGGTTTAAAGAAAAATAATAAGGTAAGTGCAGAATTCAGTATGTCTTCATTGACAGACATTATATTTCTGTTATTGATCTTTTTTATGCTTACGTCTTCTATCGTAGCTCCCAATGCGGTAAATCTAAAGTTGCCTGGGAAAAAGCGTGTAAGCCAAACTTCCAATCCAAAGACATTGGATGAGATTGCAATTCGCAGTGATGGTACTTACCGTTTTAATGGAAAGAAAGTAAGTTTGAATCAATTGAATTCTAGAGTACGGAGTCGATCAAGGAGTAGTGAAAAGGTTTACATGAAACTCTCACCTTCTCCAAATGCACCTACTCAACAAGTCGTTCAAGCTATGGATTTAGGACGTAAATACGATGTTGAGCTAGTTTTAACACTTGGAAAGTCATAAATCTATTATTTTAAGACTTTGTTTATATATATCACTAAGTAAGCGCCGTTATTTTTTCAAAACTAGATAGTATGAGTACTAAATCAGAAAATGAAGATAACAGAAGGAAAGGAATACTGGCCTCAGTAGTCTTTCATGCTGTGTTGATTATTCTTATGATTCTGCCTTTGTTGACCTATCAGAATCCACCTCCAGGACAGCAAGGAATAACTGTAAATCTAGGGGATGATTTTGGTCAGGGCTTTGAAAATGTAGAGGTGAAAGAACCAGAACCTGAGCCAGAACCAGTGGAAGAGGTTGTGGAAGAGGTAGAAGAAGTGGAAGAGGTAGAAGAGCTTGTAGAGGAACCTGTAGTAGAGGAGGAGACTCCGACAACAGAAGTAGTTGAAACAGAAGATACAGAAGCTATACGCTTAGAGGAGCAGCGCAAGGAAAAAGAGCGTCAAGAAGCTGCAGCGGCAGCTAAGTTGGAAAAAGAAAAGCAAGAGCGTGAGGCTGCAGAAGCTAAGAAGCGTGCTGATGCAAAGAATAAGTTTAAGAATATTGGATCAGGTAAAGGGAATACCGGACAGAGTGGAAATCAAGGCGATGTTCTTGGAGATCCTAATTCTGATAATCTGGATGGTGCTGCTAAAGGAAATGGACAAGTTGGTGGAGGATTAGGAGATAGAGGAGTAGGTACCAGACCTGAGATATCCAATAATACTTCTAAAGTAGGTGTCGTTGTTGTTAAGCTTTGTGTTGATAGTTCAGGAAAAGTGATACCTAGTTCAGTTAAATTTACTTCTTCTGGATCGACAACTCAGGATTCACGTCTTAAGTCTATAGCTATTGGAAATGCTAAGCGATGGAGATTCGCGGCTTCAAGTAAAAATGAGGAATGCGGAACAATTAGCTACAAATTCGAAAATTAAAATTTTAGAAAAATAAAATAATTAGCGCCAGATGATTCCTATCATTTGGCGCTTCTTTTTTGAGGAAAATAATACTAGTTTTGTTTAATAAAATCAATTTACATGACAACTGATCAGTTTAAACAACTGCAAACCCGTTTGGGAATCATAAGGAGGTATCTTTGACATCGATGCCCGTTTAATTCAAATCGAAGAAAAAGAACAATTTACGCTTGATCCAAATTTTTGGAATAATCCAGAACAAGCCGAATCTACTTTGAAAACTATAAAGAGCCATAAAAACTGGGTGGAATTGTATAATTCCATAGGTGATGTAGTTGATGATATTGAAGTGTTGCAAGAGTTTCAAAAGGAAGGTGAAGCCTCTGAAGAAGAGGTGGATGAACGCTACAAGGAAGCTATAGCAATTATTGAGGAGGTGGAGTTTAAAGCAACCTTAGATAAGGAAGAGGACGAACTTGGAGCATTTCTTGAAATTAATGCTGGAGCTGGAGGAACAGAAGCCTGTGATTGGGCAGATATGCTTTATCGGATGTATCTGATGTGGGCTGAAAGGAAGGGCTTTAAGGTTTCAGAGGTCAATCATCAGCCTGGAGATGTTGCTGGTATCAAGAAAGTAGAACTAGAGGTCAACGGAGAGTTTGCCTTTGGATTATTGAAGGGGGAGAATGGTGTTCACCGTTTGGTTCGAGTAAGCCCTTATAATTCTCAAGGTAAGCGAATGACATCTTTTGCATCTGTTTTCGTGCATCCAAGAGTAGATGAGCGCATTGAAATAGAGATAAATCCTGCAGATCTAAGTTGGGATACCTTTAGAGCAAGTGGGGCAGGGGGACAACACGTGAATAAAACAGAATCGGCTGTTCGTGTAAGGCATATTCCTTCTGGAGTGGTTGTAGAGTGTCAAGAGGAGCGTTCGCAGCACAAGAACAGAGATAAAGCAATCAAGCAATTGAAGAGTCGATTGTATCAGCTGGAGCTTGAAAAGCAGCGACTTGCAAAAGGAGAAGTTGAAGATTCTAAAATGAAAAACGAATGGGGGTCACAGATAAGATCTTATGTTCTAGATGATCGTCGAGTAAAAGATCATAGAACAAATTATCAAACCTCTCGCACAGATGCTGTCTTGAATGGTGAGATTGATGAGTTTTTGAAAGCATATTTATTGGAAACCAGTCAATCAAGAATAAAAGATTAATCCTTAACAGAATTAATAATCCAATCCCTGTATGATTCATTTGCTTGTATAGGCCAATGAACTATACAGGGTACTTCATAAGGGTGGATTTGCTCTATTCGAGCTATAATCTGTTCCTTTAAGTGGTTTGAAGTTTTGATCAAAGCAAGTGACTCGTTTTCTTGCTGAACAGAACCCTTCCACCAATACGCTGCCTCAATACTTAGAAGGTTTGAGCATGCAATTAACCGCTCACGAATCAAGATGTCACAAATGTTATTTGCTGTTTCTTGATCTGGAAAGGTAACATAGAAAGCAAGTAATTCCCTCGTCATGGTCAATGGTACTTTTGAAAACAAATTAAGCAAAAAAGGTGAATTCTTCTGGATCCGCTTTGCCGCTCTTGCAGTATTAGCAGGAAGGGCCTATCAGCATTTATTCTTCAGGCCTCCATACACAGAAATATTTTGGGATGAGGGGCTTATGCAGCCCATTATTAATGTTTTTGGTTATCAATGGGATACCTTCTTAGAAAGTAATTTTGTACTATATTTTCAGTTTTTTGCAGGCGGCATTCTTTTACTTGGTTTTATACTATTATTACTTACTGAGCAATGGATGAGAAGATTTAAGATAGTCTTTCTGCTCTGTGGTTTGATTCTCACCTTTATTGCCTTTGCCTTATTCAAAGGTAATTTCTACAGGGTCGGACAGTTTTTTGAGTATAGTGCCCAGGTTGGAATAATATTCATAGTATTCTATTGGTTGAAATCCTCCGTGTTACGAGCTTCAATATTAGTAAAACCAATTCGTTATTTAGTTGCACTTACATTTCTTTGCCATGGACTATATGCGCTTGGGTATTACCCTGTACCCTATACTTTTTCTATGATGGTATGGGAGACCTTCCCATTTTTGACAGAATCTATGATAGCTTATTTTCTTTTATTTTTTGGTATCCTGGATATGGTTGCTGTCTTCTTTATTCTATTTCCGATCAATCATTTTGCGTACCGTACATCTTTATGGTATTGCGTGCTTTGGGGTTCAATTACTGCGTTTGCTCGAATCGTGGGCACATATTATGCCGGAATGCCATTTCAGTCTTTACATGAGGGGCTTTATGAAGTGATCTATCGGCTTCCCCATGCTATCTTGCCCTTATATCTTTTACTATTTGATGTAAAAAAAGAAAAGGTGTCCAATTAGGACACCTTTTCTTTTATATAGCTAGGATTTGAGACATTTCGATGAGCTCTTTATTGATTTCGTTTTGCCCCTGTATGGCTTCTGAAATAGGTGTAAAAGATACTTTGCCATGTGCAATTCCCACCATCACATTATGGTTCCCTTCTAGTAGGGCCATAACTGCTGAGTGCCCAAGCCTCGAAGATAATACTCTGTCAGAAGAACTTGGTGAACCGCCTCGTTGAAGGTGCCCAAGTGTTGTGACCTTTGCCTCGTATAGATCTCCTAATTCCTGTTCAACCTTTTTAGCTATATCATGTGCGTTGCCGTTTTCATTTCCTTCTGCGACAATCACAAGGCTAAATTGCTTTTTACGAATGTGACTTTGTCGGAGTTGGCTGATCAAGGCTTCTACTGGAGTATTGATTTCCGGTATAAGGACTGAACCTGCTCCAGATCCTATAGCTGTATACAATGCAATGTATCCGGAATGCCTTCCCATCACTTCTATAAAAAATAGTCTGTTGTGGGATGCTGCTGTATCTCTGATCTTATCTACGGCTTCCATTGCAGTATTTACTGCTGTATCAAATCCTATAGAAAAATCTGTGCCAGCTAAGTCATTATCGATTGTTCCAGGTAATCCAACAAAAGGTATGCCATATTCTTCGGTGAAAACTTTTGCCCCTGTGAGTGTACCATTTCCGCCAATTGCAATACAAGCATCAATGTCAAATGCTTTTAAATTTTCATACGCTTTCTTTCGCCCCTCCTTGGTCATGAAATCCATGGAACGGGCTGTTTTTAGTATGGTACCACCTCTATGAATGATATTACCTACATCTCTTTTCTCCAGCCTTTTTAAATCTCCTTCTACCATACCTTGGTATCCTCTGTAAATGCCATACACGTGCAGATCGTGATGGGATGCTGTACGTACTACAGCTCTTATTGCTGCATTCATACCTGGTGCATCACCTCCTGAGGTGAACACTGCGATTCTTTTAATGGGTTCTGTCATGTTGATATTCATTATTCATGTGATATTGGGTAAGTGCATCAATAGGCTTAGTTATTATGTGACCTAGTCTAAAATTATGTGCTTGAAGCACTGATTTTAGCTCGTCTTTCCACAAAGCTGCAATTGACCCAACAAAATGAACTGGATTATTTGGCGAGAAACTATATTTCTTAATTTGATTTTTGACAAAAGATTCAAAAACGCTATGTATCAAGTCCTGGACAAAAGGATTTGCTCTAAAGTCGTATGCAAATTTTGCAAAAGAAGCTAAATATGCATTTGGATTTGGTTGTTTATACACCTTATCCAATACCTCGAGCCTTTCTCCAGGAATCAATTCAATGAACACTTTTCTTAATTCCTTTGGCATTCTACCATAAAAATAACTTTTTAAAAGTTCTTTTCCAATAGTTGCCCCGGAACCTTCATCTCCAAGAATAAAACCTAGGGAGGGAACATTCTGAGTAATCTTTTTTCCATCAAAACAACAAGAGTTTGATCCAGTACCCAGAATACCAATAATTCCTGCTTTATTTCCACAGCAGGCGATAGCCGCTCCCATAAGATCACCTTGTACAACAATGCGACTTTTAGGGATTGCATTTTGAAGAAGGTCTTTTATATACACTTGCTGCTTGGATGCACTGCAACCTGAACCATAAAAAAACAATTCATCTACATCAAGAAGCATTTGGTTTACTTGAATTAGATTGGTAAGTGTTTCAGATATTTGCGCTGAAGATTGAATAAAGGGCTGTATACCTCTACTTTTAAAAGAATGTATAGTGTTGTCTTTAAGAATAATAT
>JAQXAY010000020.1 GCA_029252685.1 Saprospiraceae bacterium
GATCAATATTACTCGCAATATAATTTTTTTATATATAAGTTTCAAGGGGTGATTCTATGGAGCTAATCTTTTTTTAGACCAACCACCTGATTTTTTCTCAAATATTATCCTATCGTGCAATCGACTTTTTTGCCCTTGCCAAAATTCTACCCTTAATGGTTTTATGGTGTATCCACCCCAATGCAATGGCCTTTCAGGTTTTTCTTCATCAATATATGTTGCCTTTGCCGCGTCTAGATTCTCTTGTAGAACTAATCTGTTTTTTATTTCTTGAGATTGTGGGGATGCAATTGCGCCTAATTGACTAGCTATTGGTCTTTTCTTAAAATATTCGCTTGAGTCTTGTTGACTTATTTTTTCAACTTCTCCTGAAATTCTGACTTGTCTTTGGAGTTTATCCCAAAAGAATACTAGTGTGGCCCTTGGATTATGACTAAGGTCGTTTCCTTTATGTGAATTGTAGTTCGTGAAAAAACGGAACCCTTCTTTGCTATATCCTTTTAATAGAACTATTCTTCCTTGAGGGAAGCCTGCCGGATCAACTGTACATAATGTCATTGCATTGGGTTCTATTATATCCGATTCAATAGCTTCATGCATCCAAAGATCAAATTGTTGAAGTGGATCCTTGTTGATGTTTTCTTTTGTAAGTGGATTTGAATCGTAATTCTGGCGTAAGTGCTCTACTCTGTTGGAATCCATATTCGGCATGTCTTTGCTTGTTTTTTGTAAAGGTAAAATAAAAAAGCCCCTGATTCACAGGGGCACACAAAAAAACAAAAACTATGAACAAACACTCAATACTTGTCTAATCTACGAAACCGCATGACGTTCCATCACTTCTAATCAATACTATACAGGGTCTGCGGTTTGGAAATAAAATAAGGGGAGATTGTAATTACTTACATGTACAAATAGCAATTTTTATTAATAAATAGCACCAAAGGGTTAATTTTTTTGTGACTTGCTAAATATAATGATAAGGTATAATAAAAAAGCCAGCTTGTCAATAGTAGCTGGCTTTTTTGTCTTTTAATATATAATTATTTGTGACTGAATATCTTAATGGATTTTATTCGATATGCAATCCAATACATGGTTGGAACTACTATTAATGTCAGGAAAGTTGCAAAAACCAAACCGTAGATCACGGTCCAAGCCATTGTTCCCCAGAATTTAGCATTGTCACCACCCCATGTTATGTTAGGATCTGAATTTGAAATCAAACTAAAGAAATCAAAGTTGAATCCGACTGCAAGAGGAATAAGTCCAAGCACTGTAGTTATTGCCGTAAGAAGTACTGGTCGAAGTCTTGTTTCACCACCTTTGATGATAGATTTTACAATCTCTTCTTTTGGTAACTCATCTTCGTCAGAGAGGCCAAGTTCTTCGCGTTTATTCTTTATGAGTAGGTTGGTGTAATCGATTAATACGATTGCATTATTTACTACAATGCCTGCTAATGAAATAATACCAACACCTGTCATAATAACGACTATGTTCATATCCGCTAATACATATCCAAAGAATACCCCAATTGTTGAGAAGAGTACAGAAAGGATAATTATGAATGGTGACGAAACGGAGTTGAATTGAGCTACGATGATCAAAAAGATTGAGAAAATAGCGATCAAAAGTGCCATACTAAGAAATTCAACAGCTTCAGCTTGTTCTTGCTGTTCTCCTGTGAATGTAAGAGAATAGCCATCAGGAAGGTCGAAATCTGCTGTTCTTAGCTGAATTTCATTTACAATCTCATTGGCATTGTAACCATCAAGAACATTTGAATTTATAGTGATTACTCGCTCCTGGTCTTTTCTGTTGATTGACGTATAGGAAGTAGAATATTCTATATCAGCAACTGAAGCAATTGGAACTTGAGAAATTTGACCATTTGCTGGATTTCTGAAGGTGATTGCTTGATTTAAGATTTCAGTAATATTGTTTCTACTAACATCTTTTGCCCTAAGTTGAATAGGATAATCTTCATCATTAGTTTTGAACTTTGATACTTCTTTCCCGAATACAGAGGTTCTTATGGCATCCGATATTGAATATGTGGAAAGGCCAAATCTACGTGCTGCCTCTCTATCGACATTAATGATAAGCTCAGGTTTTGAGAACTGAACATCCTTTTTAAGTTCTTCAATACCTGGAATGTTTTGCTCATTGATGAACTTGATTAATTCTGCGGAAAGCCCTGAAAGCACATCTACCTCATCCCCAGTAATCTCTATATTGATAGGCTTACCAGTAGGAGGACCGTCTTGGTTTTTATCCACAACAATCTGAACCCCTGGGTAACCTTTTAATCCTGCACGGATCTCTTCCATGATCTCAAATGTTGAGATATCTCCTCTTTCTTCAGAGGGTACAAAACTTACAGAAAGTCTCGATTTGTTTGGCGATGCGCCAAAAGCAGGTCCTGCATTTGGATCACTGGTATTCTCACCAATCTGTGCCAATACAGCATCTACAATTTCTGCATTTTTTTCGATTATTCCAGTTACTTTCTCTTCAATCTCAACCATGAATTCATTCGTTGATTCAATGTCCGTTCCGACAGGGAATTCAATAAATGCATTAACATATTGAGGGTCTGCGCTTGGGAATAGCTCTACTTGTGGAGCTTTTATTCCTAATAAAATTAAGGAAAGGAATAATAGTCCAAAAGTACCTGCAAATATGAATCCAGGCTTCCTTCCACTTAGAGCATAGGAAATGAATTTATTGTAGGAACGCTCTAGTCGTGGAAGTGCATTTTCTTGAAATTTGAACGATGCACTCCTCAAGAAGAAAGTATTTAGTAGACTTACACCAATTACTACTAGGAGAATGTTTCTTAACCAAACTATCCCTGTAAAGTGACCAATCAAAGCTATTACTAATAGACCAGCTGAAAAGATCAGGATATTCTTTCTCTTTCTTCTGCGTTCTTCACGCGTGTCTGCCATTTGGTCGATCTTCATATATCTTGAAGTCAATACAGGATTGATCACCAAGGCTACAAAAAGTGAAGAGGCTAGTACAATGATCAATGTGATCGGTAGATATTTCATAAAGCTACCCATAAGTCCAGGCCAAAATGCCAAGGGAAGAAATGCAGCTAGAGTAGTTGCCGTTGATGCTATAATCGGCATCGCTACCTCTCCTGTACCGTATTTTGCAGCTTCTCTTGGTTTGTAACCCTCCTGCATATATCTGTAAATGTTCTCGACAACAACAATTGCGTTATCAACAAGCATTCCTAAAGCAAGAATTAGAGAGAACAATACAACTGTATTCAAGGTGTATCCTAGAAGTTTAAGTATGAAAATACCCATCAACATAGATAGAGGAATGGCAACACCTACAAACATAGCGTTTCTGATACCCAAGAAGAATAGTAATACTAGAACTACAAGTATGATACCTGAGATGATACTATTTTCCAGATTGGATACCATCATTCGTGTTTGCACAGACTGATCATTGAATGTAGTTACACTGAGGTCATCTGGCAGTATATTTTGTTTTGCATCCTCTATGATCTTCCCGATCTTATCTGAAGCGATAAGTTGATTTTCACCTTTTTCCTTGATAACATCAAGTGAAATTACAGGAAGCTGATTGGATCTTGATATACTTGTCTTTTCTGCGTATGCAAATGAAACATCTGCTATATCTTCTAGGAAGATACTCTTCTGGAACTCACTTTTTATTATAAGTCGTTGGAGTTCTTTTACACTTTCAAATTCACCCACAATACGAATAGATCTTTTGAATCCATTGCTTGTGTATTCTCCTGCTGACATCGTTAGATTTTCTGAACGGATTGCATTTTCAATATCCGCAAAACCTACTTCCATCGCTTTCATCTTATCGAGATCAGC
>JAQXAY010000024.1 GCA_029252685.1 Saprospiraceae bacterium
TCTCAATGTAATGTTAGAGGATTATAAGAAAAAAGCCCCTGTTATTGTTTTTGAATGGAATGATGAGTTGACAGATGCAAAGGGATGGGTTGTTATCAACTCATTGCGTGGAGGTGCAGCAGGTGGGGGAACTAGAATGCGTAAGGGTCTTACTAAAGAAGAGGTGATTTCTCTTGCAAAAGTTATGGAGATTAAGTTCTCTGTATGTGGCCCTGCTATCGGAGGTGCAAAGTCAGGAATAGATTTTGATCCACATGATCCTAGAAAAGATGAAGTTCTTGCACGTTGGTATACAGCAGTGATTCCTCTCTTAAAATCTTACTATGGTACTGGAGGTGATTTGAATGTTGATGAGCTCAAAGATGTGATTCCGATTACAGAGGATTTGGGGCTTTGGCACCCACAAGAAGGTGTTGTAAATGGGCATTTTCAACCTAAAGAAGGTGCTAAAGTAAATATTGTGGGCCAATTACGATACGGCTGTTCAAAAATAGTAGAAGACCCAAAATATGTCCCATCTGATGACGGACATAAATATGCGATTGCAGATATGATTACTGGATATGGTGTTGCCCAATCAGTTAAACATTACTACGATCTATATAAAGGAGAGGACCTAAATGGGAAACGTGTTATTATTCAAGGATGGGGTAATGTAGCTTCAGCAGCAGCTTGTTACCTAAGCCAAATGGGTGCTGTAATAACAGGAATAATAGATATTGCAGGAGCAATTATTAGACCGGAAGGATTGAGTTTAGATGCAATAAAAGAGTTGTTTTATTCGAAGGATGGTAATAAACTTTACGCTAAGGAAATGATTTCTTTTGAGGAAGCAAAGGATAAGATTTGGTCTGTTGGTGCAGAAGTGTTTATTCCAGGAGCGGCTTCAAAGATAGTTACAAAAGAACAAGTGGATACTATGATCGCTAATGGTTTAGAGGTGATCTCTTGTGGGGCAAATGTTCCATTTGTTGATGATCAAGTATTTTTTGGTCCAACAGCAAACTACACAGATGCTAAAATAAGTTTGATTCCTGATTTTATTGCAAATTGTGGAATGGCAAGAGTCTTTGCATTTTTGATGCAAGATGATATTGAAATGACTGATGAAGCAATTTTTGAAGACACTTCAAATGTAATCTTCAATGCTCTAAAAGAGTTGAAAGGAAAATCTAGTGATTTAACTGGAATTTCAAGTCGAGCAATGGAAGTTAGTTTGGGGAAATTAGCCTGAAATAAGGGTTTTGTCGGATAGCTGATCAATTGATTAATAAAACATATTTAAAATAATTAATTGGATTTATTTTGTCAGTTGTCTTGTTTGAAAATAATATAAAGACTATAATTGCCTTAATACAAGGTGATTACTATGGTTCTACACACTCATTCTTGTGGATTGAAAAAAAATTTTATTTAATTTAATACCCGAGGACAATGAAGAATTTTTTGTCACAGTTGTTTACCTTAATTTTCATTCTGGTAACTTATACAGGTTTTGCACAGAACGAATCTGTTGCAAGCTTGTCAGGAGTGCAAGCCACTCCAAAAGATGGAACCGAGTTCGGTATCCATGGAGGCTATTTTTTCTCACAAGGAGACCTTGCTGTTAATCCTGGCTTTGGAGGTGGACTGCACTTCCGAAAAGCATTGGACTATGTCTTTTCAATTCGTTTAGACGGATTTTATGGACAGGCTAATGGCTCTACCATCGATAAAGATGGTAATTCTATTGGTCATACGGCCATTTTTGATAATCCTAATAATGTTGCAAGGATCTATTCCTATGAGACGACGTATCTTTCTGGAGGTATTCAAGGAGTTATGTCTTTGAATAATCTAAGATGGGATTCTGGACTTAGAAAAGTAAATACTTATTTCTTTGTTGGTGCCTCTGCCACACAGATTACTACTGCATTGACTGCTGTAGATGGATCAGGTTTGACTGCGGAAGATATTTATCTTTCTGGAAGAAAAACCGGTAACGTCGTAGGTGCTGTCGATGGAGGTATAGGTATGGGATTTAAATTGTCTCCGAAAGTCAATTTAGGTCTTGAATACAAGGTGAGTACAGTATTTGGCAAACGCTCCGATCTTTTAGATGGATTTAATGATGAATCTAAAATGAGAGATATTGCTAACTATGCAAATGTTCGTTTGAATTTTAACCTTACTAAGAAAGGTAAATTATCTGAGCCATTATATTGGGTAAATCCGATGGAGGTTATTATTGATGATGTAGCCGCTTTAAAGAAGCGCCCAGAGCTAGATCTTACAGATTCAGATGATGATGGTGTCATTGATATGATAGATCAAGATAATGAAACTCCAGAAGGTGTTACAGTTGATGCGAAGGGAGTTCCTGTAGATTCTGACAGTGATGGTGTTCCAGATTATAAAGATGGAGAGCGTTTTAGCGGGAGCAATGTAGCTGTTAATGGCGAAGGTGTTTCTGAGCAAGGAATGCGTTCTGATGACTTTATTACTCGTGATGAAGTAACAGAAATGATCAGCAATAATACCGTAAATAATAATGCTGGTGCTTCTAACTTTTCAGGTTGGTTCTTGCCAAGCATAAATTTTGGAGACGACTCATATAAAGTTAGATCCTTAGATTATTCAAAGTTAGCTTCTATAGCAACTGTGTTGAATAAGAATTCATCGATTAAAGTTGTTGTAAAAGGATATACTGATAAGACTGCGGGACCTGCATATAATGAGGTTCTATCTTATAAGCGTGCAAACGCTGCAATAGATCATATTGTAGAGAAGTATAAAATAGATAGAAGCAGATTTCTTCTACAGTACGGAGGAGAAGACGAGGCTTTAGTTCCTGTAGAAGGTTCATCTATTGCGAATAGAAGGGTTACTTTTACTGTTGCTGAGGCTGGTGATAGTGAAATGGCTGCACCTTCTGGTGCGGGTTCATCTAGCTATAAAGGCAAAAAAGGTGAAGGGTATTAATTATCGCATATATCGTTAATTAAAAAAAGGTACTGTAATGTTTACAGTGCCTTTTTTTAGTATTGGCCAGTCCTTAAGAGTACAAGAGTACAAGCCTCCAATACTTCTATGCCAGCCTCTTCTAAGCGCTTGTAAAAGCTAGGGTTTTCAGTTCCAGGATTAAATATCACCCGCTTTGGTTGTAAGGCTACTATTTTAGATAGATAGGATTCTTGGTTCTTAGGACCCAGGTACATAGTAATCGTATCTGTATCTTGGATTTCTGGAAATATAGTTGAAATAGATGTGTTTCCAATTATTCCTTGTTTTATACCAAAGGCAATGATCGGATGCTTATAAGATTCTAAAAGATTTACTGCCAAATTTGAATAACGCTCAGGGTTAGTACTAGCACCTAATACAATGGTTTTCTTTTTCATATACGTAAAAATAAAAAAAGGATGTGTTTATGCAACAACATCCCTTTTTAGATTAGATTATATTTTCTCTTATACCAGAATCCTGATTGGATCTTCAAGTATAGTTTTGAAATCTTTTAGGAAGGCAGCTCCCTGAGCGCCATCTACAACTCTGTGGTCACAAGAAAGAGTTACTTTCATTCTGTTACCTACAACAATCTCACCATTTTTTACAACTGGCTTTTGACTGATGCCACCAACTGCTAGTATACATGCATCTGGTGGATTGATGATTGCAGTAAATTCTTCAATACCAAACATTCCTAAGTTGGAAATTGTAAAAGTATTGCCCTGCATTTCATCCATACCAAGTCTCTTATCCTTCGCTTTACCCGCCAAATCTTTTACTTCAGTATTGATTTGTGAAAGCGTTTTTATATCTGCTTTGCGAACAACAGGAACCATAAGTCCATCGTCAACAGCTACTGCTACGCCGATATTTACTTCTTTGTTCTCACGAATTTTATCGCCCAACCAAGATGAGTTAATAGCTGGGTGTTTTCTCAATGAAACAGATGCTGCTTTTATAACTAGATCGTTGAATGACAGCTTTGTTGGAGCGACTTCATTCAATTGTTTTCTTAGCTTGATAGCATTATCCATATCAATCTCAACAGTTAGATAGAAATGAGGAGCACCAAATTTACTTTCACCAAGTCTTCTTGCTATTGTCTTACGCATATTTGAAACAGGATGATCAATGTAGGTACCTGCCTCAGCACTAGGTGCAACTATTTTAGGTTGCGTAGGCTGTGGTATAGCGGCACCATTGCTCATTACCTTTTCTATGTCTCTTTTAATAATTCGGCCATTATCTCCTGAACCAGCTACAGCAGCTAGATCTATTCCAGACTCTTTAGCCATGGCTTTGGCTAAAGGAGATGCTTTGATTCTATCATCGTCAGCTACAGATTCGTTCGATACTAGTGCAGGTGAGGCTGGCTGTTCTGCTGGCGCTGCAGGTGCTGCAACTTCTGACTTAGTAGCAGCAGGTTCATTTGAACTGTCTAGAAGTCCTTTCCAATCTTCTCCTTCTTCTCCGATTACAGCAATAACCCCATTGATGGGTACTGTACCTTCCTGAACTTCAATATGCAGTAAAAAACCATCAACATATGAATCCAATTCCATAGTGGCTTTATCTGTCTCCACTTCTGCGATTGTGTCTCCTGCTTCAATAGCATCACCAACTTCCTTTAACCAGGCAACTATAGTACCTTCCTCCATCGTATCACTGATACGTGGCATTCTAATGACTTCAGCCATTTTTTAAAATTTTTGTTGTAAGAAAGAACATCTCTGTAATTAACCCCAAATTTAACACATATAAACTTGCTAACAAGTAAAAGACCTTATTTTTTGACTTTTGTGAAGATATAGTGTTTCAATAGATAATGATATGACAATTTAAATTTTGTAAATTTGTTAAATGGGATATAGTTCTAAACTTGTAGAGTCTGCTGTCGAGGCACTTGCGATGCTTCCTGGCGTCGGAAAAAAAACAGCCTTAAGATTAGCACTCTTTTTGGTAGATCAAGATGAAACTAAAGTAAGAGGATTTAGCGAGGCGATATGGAAAATGCGAAATGAGATATTGCATTGTCGCATTTGCCATAATTTGTCAGATACTGATGTATGCCAAGTTTGTGCAGATCAATCAAGAAAAAGGCAAGAAATATGTGTAGTGGAGTCCTTTAAGGATGTAATGGCCATCGAGGAAACTGGGCAATTTAATGGGCTTTACCACGTTCTTGGGGGGGTGATTTCTCCAATAGAAGGTATTGGCCCTGAACAGTTGAATATTACCTCACTTATTGATAGAATTACGAAAGAACCTGATGAGCAGTTTGAATTGGTTATGGCTATAAGTCCTACAATCGAAGGTGATACCACTATTTTTTATTTATCTAAGCAGCTCAAAGACCTCAACGTAACGATTAGCACTATAGCAAGAGGTGTTTCGTTCGGTGGAGAATTGGAATATGCTGATGAGTTAACTTTGGGCCGATCTATCATAGCCCGTATACCCTACGAGAAATAGCCTTAGAATCTATTAGAATGAGTGATACATTAAAGCTAAGTGTAATTATTGTCAATTATAATGTCAAGTATTTTCTTGAACAAGCACTTCTTTCTGTTAAAAAGGCAGTAGAAGGTTTGGATGCAGATGTATATGTAGTTGACAATAATTCCGTAGATGGCTCTGTATCTATGGTCCGAGATGAATTTCCATGGGTTAAATTAATTGCAAACAAGGATAATCCAGGTTTCTCAATAGCAAACAATCAAGCTATTCGACAGTCAAATGCAGAGTACGTATTATTGCTTAATCCTGATACCGTAGTAGAGGAGGATACCTTTAGTAAGTGTATCGAATACATGGATCGACATCCAGATGTTGGAGGTCTTGGAGTACGCATGATCGATGGAGCAGGTGTTTTTCTTCCAGAATCTAAGCGTGGATTCCCTTCTCCTATGGTAGCATTTTCTAAGGCATTTGGATTGTCAAAACTTTTCCCTAAATCAAAAGTCTTTAATACCTATCATTTGGGTTACCTCTCTGAATGGGATACGTCAGAGGTAGATGTTCTCGCTGGGGCTTTTATGTTTATGCGAAAAGAAACCCTTAATAAAGTGGGCCTTTTAGACGAGACCTTCTTTATGTATGGAGAGGATATAGATCTTTCATATAGAATAACATTAGGCGGATACAAAAATATTTATTTCCCTGAAACCAGTATTATTCACTATAAGGGAGAGAGTACAAAAAAAGGAAGTCTGAATTATGTAAAAGCATTTTATCAGGCCATGATAATCTTTGCACGTAAGCACTTTAAGGGAAGACAAGCAAGTAGTTTTGTTCTTCTTATTCAGGTTGCTATCTATTTCAAAGCATTCATGACCCTAATTGGTAATATTGGTAGAAAATACGGTCTAGCATGTTTTGATGCTGTAGTTGGTTATATTGGCTTATTGGTTGTAGAACGTTTTTGGTCTATTTATCATTTTCAAAATCCAGACTATTTTGATGATGCACTAAAATGGATCAATTATCCGATTTATGTGCTCTTTTGGTTGGTAAGCTCATATTATAGTGGAGGATATGATACGCCTTATAAGCTTAGGCGTCTCATTCGGGGGATTCTTTTTGGAAGTTTGTTACTAACATCAGCATATGGGCTTTTACCTGCAGATTGGAGACCATCTAGGGCTGTGATTTTATTAGGTGCTGCATGGATGCTAACTGCAACCATGCTTATCCGTATAGGAAGGCATTTTGTGCAGAATCGTAATTTCAGACTTGGGGGTCCTAAAGACAGCAGGCTTTTAATCATAGGAGAAGAATCTGAATCTATTCGAGTAAAAGCTATGCTGCATCAAGTTGGAGCGAGAAAGAATATATTGGGAATACTGAGTCCCAAAAGGGAAGAGGCTTCAATTAGTCTAGGTTCTTTGGAGAATTTAGAGGAACTAGTTAAGATCTACAAAATAGAAGAGTTAGTATTTTGTAGTTCAAATGTTGCCTCCTCTGAAATCATGAAATGGATGACTAAGCTAGGGAGTGCTTTGGAATATAGAATCGTACCAAAGGATAGCCAAAGCATAATTGGAAGTTCTTCGAAGAATACAAGTGGAGAAATATATACTGTTGATATTAGATATAACATTGATAGTTCTATAAATAGAAGGAATAAAAGGGTGTTTGATTTATTCATTAGTATAGTTTTTCTGGTGATGTATCCGATTATTTTATTTTTTCAAGAGTATAAACTGAACTTTATAAGTAATATATTCCTTGTTCTGTTTGGTAAGAAATCTTGGGTCGGGTATTCAAGTACTAATTCTAAAGATTTTCCAGTCATCAAGCCAGCAGTTTTGGGTATTGCAGATAGTTTGAGTGGATCAAATCTTGATACGTCAACGCTTTATCGATTAGACTTTTTATATGCTAAAGATTATGAGGTGGGAGAAGATCTGACTGTTATCTTGAAGGCATGGCGAAAATTGGGTTATGGAAAAAATACATGATATTCTAACTAGAAAGTCTGAAGAAATTTTTAGTCGTATTGTAGAGATACGAAGGCACCTTCATGCAAACCCTGAACTTTCCTTTGAGGAGCAACAAACGTCAGAATATGTTCGTGAGATTCTTGAATCTATTGGACTTGAAGTAGAAACTGGTTTTGGAGGATTTGGCTTAGTTGCATTAATAAAAGGGGCTCATGAAGGACCTTGTATAGGTCTGAGGGCTGATATGGATGCTTTACCAATTCAGGAAGTTAATAAGGTATCATACGCTTCTAAAGTTGAAGGTGTGATGCATGCTTGTGGCCATGATGTTCATACTGCGTCTCTATTAGGGACAGCAATGTTGATCAATTCGCTTAAGGACAAGCTAGCTGGGACAGTGAAGTTGATCTTCCAGCCAGGAGAGGAAAAACTTCCTGGAGGTGCTTCGCTTATGATAAAAGATGGTGTTCTCGAGAATCCAAAGGTTGATTTTATTTTAGGACAACATGTTTATCCAGAAATGGATGCAGGCTTTTTTGGTGTGTGTCCAGGTCCCTATATGGCTTCAGCAGATGAGGTTTATATTCGAATAAAAGGGAAGGGAGGTCATGGCGCTATGCCGCATAATTGCATAGATCCCATACTTATAAGTGCTCAATTGGTCACTCAGGTTCAGACTTTGGTAAGTCGATTAACAAATCCACTCGAACCTTTGGTTATGACGATAGGGAAAATTAATTCTACAGGAGGAGCGACTAACGTAATACCAGATGAAGTATTACTTGAAGGTACTATTCGAACTTTGAATGAAGCTGTCAGAATGAATGCGCATGCTTCACTTAAAGTATTAGTTGAAGGTATAGCGCACAGTTCAGGGGCTCAAATAGAATTAGATATTCGTAAAGGTTTCCCTGCTTTGACTAATGACCTTGAGCTTTCGGATCAGGTTTTGAATCTTGGCAAACAATTTGGGGGTTCAGATACCTTTACCTTGATCCCAAAGCGAATGACCGCTGAGGATTTTGCTTATTTCTCAAATGCAATTCCAGCTTGTTTTTATCGTATGGGGATTCGCAATGAGCAGAGAGGAATTGTGTCAGGTGTGCATACCAATACATTTGATATTGAGGAAATGGCACTCAAACATTCAAGTGCAATGATGGCTTTTTTAGCCATTTCACTGCTAAAAGTCGAGGAATAGTGTATTTTTAGCAGCTATTTTTTAAAAATTTAAATGAAAAAGAGATGGAAGGAGCAAATAATCTGCAGAAAAAAATCAATCAAAGAAACTGGGATTCTCCGTTGACTAGAGGTGAGAACTCTTGGACTATGTTCAAAGTGATGTCTGAATTTGTTGAGGGCTTCGAAACCTTGAATAAGATTGGACCCTGTGTATCTATATTTGGATCTGCAAGAACAAAGCCAGATAATCCCTATTATAAAATGGCTTCAGTGATTGCTAAGAAACTTACCGAAATAGGATTTGGTGTTATCACTGGAGGTGGACCTGGTATTATGGAGGCTGGTAACAAAGGAGCGCATGATGCTGAAGGAATGTCTGTTGGGTTGAATATAGATTTGCCATTCGAGCAATCACATAATGAATTTATCGATTCTGATAAGTGCTTAGATCACAGATACTTTTTTATCCGAAAGGTAATGTTTGTTAAATATGCGCAGGCGTTTGTTGCAATGCCTGGAGGGTTTGGAACATTAGATGAATTGTTTGAGGTACTTACGCTTATACAGACTAAGAAGGTTACTCCCGTGCCAGTAATTCTTGTAGGTTCAGAATTTTGGGGAGGTATGGTAGATTGGATTAAGAATACTATGCTAGATAAGTACAGTAATATTAGCCCAAAAGATTTAGATCTAATTCCTATTATGGATGATCCGGATGAGGTTGTTAAGTTTATCAATGATTATTATTCTAGCAATGATAACTTGCTAGAACCAAATTATACGATGTAAAAAAAAGTCAGCTGTGAAGCTGACTTTTTTTTATGCTATTAAGTACCCGAGTGTATTTTAGTGAATACTGGTCCATGTCTTTCCTTTTGTATTGTATGATATATCTGGGATGCTCAATAGGAGTAACCACTTCAAACCAGCAATATGTCTCATTGAGCGCCTGTAATTCCTTGAAATTTTTTCCACTTCCTAAGCAGAGTACTTGTTTTCGATTGATTGGTAACTGAAGTAATAAGTCCATCGTCTCTTTTATAAAAGGAATACATAAGTTCTTTAAGGCTTTATCGTCATAGTAATTATAGTTTACCCAATTTTTCTTTTCATTATACTTCAAAAAACCAACTGGAGAAACAGAGCTCACTATAAAATCTGTATAAAACTTTTTTGGACCACCATATTGAGCAATTGCTTTGTAAAAGAATTCAGAAGAGGGTTCATAAGATTGGTTCTGATTGGAAACTTTGTGGTTCAATAAGCCCTGTAATCTCTGACTATCAGTAAACGGAAGACCTGTCACACCGGCACCTTTCCGACCTGGATTAATGCCTAGAATCAAGCTTCTAGGTTTAGTATCACTGTAGTATGTTGTAAAGAAGGATCTAATGTTTTCAAAAACTTCATCCTTGTAAGGTTGGATGGACTTGATATCTGGAGGAAGCTCAAATGAATAGTGCTGAATAAATGCATAAAAGTTGATCAAATGTTTGGCTAAGTTTTCCATACTTGATAAATAAAAAAAAGAGCCTTTAAGGGGCTCTTTTTTAGTGTAATAATTACTCAATAGATAAAGAATTTTGTTGTGTGCTCAAATGGAATAAAAAAATAATTTGTTAAAAATGTTCAATTGGATTGTAAATAATAAAGGCTACAAGTGTTTGTTGTTCGTGTTTTTGTTTTTAGTGCTCGTTCTGTTTTGTGTTTGTTTTTGTTTTAATACAAGTAAATGAGTTCGTGTTCGTTTTTGTTACAATTAAAGAGTTTGTGTTTGTTCTGTTTTCAAGTATTAGATGTTCTAGTTTTTGTTGTGTCGTTCTCTCTAATTGGTTTAATAAAGGTAAGTGAATAAGTTCCTGTAATAATTTTTAATTCTGAAAACGGGGGTTTTTTTCTGTTTTTAAACATTTTTTTACTGCTTTATAGCTTTAGTTTTTTTTACATATTTCTTTTGCGTCCTTAACCTGACAAAAAGTTTGGTGACAACGTGACAAAATTATTGTCATCTAGTTTTTTGTTACCTGTTTATGATTAGAATATATTTTGGATATATTGTATTATCAAAAAATAAAATAACACAATTGACTATATTCACTTGTGTTTCGTTTCAATATTAGGGTTTTAATTATATATTAGTAGGTAAAATCCGAAGCTATGATTTCAAACAAACTGATAGCAATGCCAAAACCTGAAATGTCCGAATTAATTACTGGTATTTTTAAGATGGGTGATACTTTTGCCGAGGGCAATTCAGATGAACGTCCCGTTCATCAAGTAAAAGTTAATGCCTTTTTTCTATCTAAGTATTGTGTTAGTTTTGATGATTTTGATTACTACAGTTCAATCACCGGAAGGTCTTTTGCAGATGATGCCAATATGGGGCGAGGACAAATGCCTGTTGTTAATGTGAATTGGTATGAAATGATTGAATATTGTAATTGGCTTAGTGAGCAGGATGGGTATCAAAAGGTTTACTCAATAGATAAGGTACAAGGTGATATTAATAATCATAATGAATCCGATACTTTAAAATGGACGGTAGAGGCCAACTGGTCTGCTAATGGTTATCGTCTGCCCACTGAAGCTGAATGGGAATTTGCTGCAAGGGATTGTGGTGGGCACATTCGTTTTGGCAATGGAAGTCAGATTGCCCGTCCAAGTGGAATGAATTTTGATGGAATGGAGCCATCTAATCCAATTGCAGAAGTTGGGAAAAAAAGACCAGCTCCTGTGCAAGTAAATGCCTTTGAATCCAATAAATATGGTTTGTTTAATATGAGTGGCAATGTTTGGGAGATGTGCTGGGATTGGTACGATTCTGATTATTACGCCCGATCGCCAATGAATAATCCAAAAGGGCCTGAGAGTGGAACGTTAAAAGTCGCTCGTGGTGGATCTTGGGTTCATAATGCTTTTAAGTGCAGAACCATGAGTAGGGAACACAAGGCTGCGCAACTTATTGATGTGCGGATTGGGTTTCGTTTAGCTCGGAATGCCTAATTTCAGGCAGACTAATCATTACTATTTTGTGACAATTGGGTTTAATGAGCTTTAATGTTTTATTTGTTTAAAAGACAATAAAAGATACTACTATGAAGTTTAACGTTTCCAATTTAATCCGATTGGCCTTTCTTGCCATTACCCTTATTTTTCTTTTCTCTAATTCAGGTAATCCACCTAATGGTAGGACAGGAGCTCCTGGTGAAGCTACTTGTGGTGGTTGCCACAATGGAGGTAATTATCAAGGGAATGTTTCGATTTCAGGAGTTCCGGCATCTATACTGCCCAATACCACCTATACGGTTACACTTACCAATAATGTTACAAGCGGTTCACCGGTGACTGGTGGTTTTCAAATAGTGGCCTTGGATGAAAACAATAATAATATTGGAGACTTAATAGACATTAGTTCTGATGTAAGAACAAATTCGGGTTCGTCAGGAAGAGAATATGCCGAGCAGGATGGAGCAAAGTCTTATGGTGGTGGTTCAAGTGTTTCGTGGACTTTTGATTGGACTTCTCCTGCTACAGCTCCTCAGAATGGAGATATTACATTCTATTATGTGATGAATATGACCAATGGAGCAGGAAATACGAGTTCAGATAATTCTATAACTTCTACTACTACGGTAAATCTGGTAGCTGCAAATAATCCTTTAACGATATCCGTATCTAAGATAGATGATGTTTCTTGTTTTGGAGGCTCAGACGGAGCAGCTATTGCAAATGCTTCTGATGGTTCGGGGTCGTATTCTTATCTATGGAGTAATGGTCAGACATCTTCAGCAGTAACTAATTTAAGCGCGGGCACAAATTCTGTTACTGTAACGGATAGTGATGGAGCTACAGCAACTGGTTCTGTGTTTATTCTTCAACCTAGTATTTTAAATGCATCCATTAGTTCCTCTGATGTAAGTTGTAATGGAGAAGATGATGGTATTGCTATTGCAATTCCAAGTGGTGGTACATCTCCTTATCAGTTCTTATGGTCCAATGGAGTGACTAGTGCTTCAAATACAGGATTGATTGCAGGAAATTATACGGTTACAATAACTGATTTTAATTCTTGTCAATCTGAAGAGTCAGTCCTTGTCGGTGAGCCAAATTTATTGGATGGAACAATTTTTACAGATAACCCTATCACTTGTTTTGGTGAAAGTGATGGAGCCTTATCTATCGCGGTATCAGGAGGAACTCCTTCCTACAATTTCCTTTGGTCTAATGGATCAACATCAAGTACAATATTAGGATTAGATGCTGGAGTTTATACCGTTACCGTAACAGATAATAATAATTGTGAGTTAATACAAGGTTTCAACCTTACTAGTCCTTCTCCTTTGGCATTAAGTGTCTTAACTACAGATGAAACTGCACCTAATGCTAATGATGGAACTGCGACAGCAACTGTTTCAGGAGGAGCTCCACCATATACTTTTAATTGGTCTAACGGAGCTACAGGTGCTTCAATAGATGAACTTGCTCCAGGAAGCTATAGTCTTACTGTTGTCGATTCAGATGGCTGTGTTGCTGAGGAGGCTTTTGTTATTGTTGCAGTCCCTTGTGCATTGGCTGCAACAAATACCTCTACTGATCCGAGTTGTTTCGGAGGTAACGATGGCTTAATAGATGTACAAGTTAGTGGGGCTACAGGAACAATTACCTATGTATGGTCTCATGATCCTAATTTAAATAGTTCATCCGCAACTGATCTCATTTCAGGCACTTATTTAGTTACTGTAACTGATGAGACACTTTGTTCAGAGCAACTAGTTATTGCCCTAGGGCAACCAAGTTTAATTCAGGCTTCAGCTTCTGCTTCAGATGTTTCTTGCAACGACCTATGTGACGGAGTTGCTAGTGTCAATCCTTCAGGAGGTACTGGGGATTTAGATGTATTGTGGTCAACTGGTGATACCGGGCTGGATGTAACAGATCTTTGTGCAGGGGTTTATAATGTTACTATTACAGACTCTAATGGTTGTTCAAGCAGTGCTTCTGTGACGGTTCAAAACATAAGTGCAATTTCTGCATTGGCAAATCTAACTGATGTCAGTTGTTTTGGAGCTGAAGATGGCGTAGTTGATATAACCGTATCTGGTGGGGCAGGGGGATATTCCTTTGTTTGGTCTACCGGAGCAATAACAGAAGATGTAAATAGTTTAGCAAGCGGGGATTATTCAGTTACCATTACGGATACGAATAATTGTAGTATTATAGAATTTTACACTATTGGCAGTCCTCTTGAGTTGTCAGTAGAAAGTGTTGTTACTAATGAGAGTGCTAATGGTACAAATGATGGTTCTATTAGCTTACTTGTATCAGGAGGAACTGCCTCGTATAGCTATGAGTGGTCAAATGGTGCAACAACTGCTATAATTGAATCTTTATCTCCGGGATTGTATACAGCAACTATTTCAGATCAGAATCAGTGTTCAATAGTGATATCAGAAACTATCCTTGCATTTGATTGTGTACTTGCGCTAGAGACTACTTCAATTATACCGGCTTGCTTTCAAGGAACCGATGGAAGTATAAGTGTAGAGGTGATAGGTGGTACACTTCCAATTACTTACTTATGGTCTACAGGGGATACTTCATCTTCTATAAATAATCTTTCATCTGGAATATATAGCCTAACTGTTACTGACTTTGCGGACTGTGTTTCATCGGTAGATGTAGTCTTAGAAGAGCCATCGGAACTAGTTGCCTCAGGAATTGTGGTAAACCCAACTTGTGCAGCAATCTGTAATGGCTCTGTGGACTTAAATATTTCAGGTGGCACAGGTGCTTATGATATATCATGGTCCAATGGCCTTAGCGGTCAGACTATAACAGACTTATGCGAAGGTCTAATTGCCGCAACAATTACAGATGAAATGGGCTGTGTTCTGGAAGTTAGTTTTACTCTGGAAGATCCATTAGCACTTGATGTAGAGGTTTTGTTTGAAGATTTAGATTGTGAGGGTTCAGCAGGAACTATGATGTGGGTAGAAGTAGAAAATGATCAGAACGGTTACACTGTGAATTGGTTACCTGGTAACCTTACATCAGATACCATCGAGATAGAAGACCTAGAATATACTGTCATTGTAACAGATCAACTTGGTTGTATATCAGAGACAATTGTTGATTATGATTTTATAGAACCACTATCTGCTTCTTTAGAGCTGGAACCTATATCCTCAGTTGGAGCTAATGATGCTTCGATTAGTGTAAGTCCAATTGGTGGATCAGCTCCCTATAATTACTCGTGGAATACATCTGCTGAAGATCAAGTTATTAGTAATCTTAGTCCAGGGGAATACTCGGTGACGATTATAGATTCTAATGGATGCTCAAGTGTAGTGTCTTTAGTAGTTGATGAATTTGAATGTAACCTGGTCGTTGATGCTATTATCATAAGTCCTCAATGTTCCGATGAAGAAACTGGTAGTATTAGTTTGGAATTGGATAATTACGCAGCTCCTATTGAGTACACTTGGTCAACAGGTAGTGCAGATAGTCTTATCACGAATTTAGCAGTTGGAGTTTATACACTCGAATTAACAGATGGAAATGGTTGCTCCTACTCGGAATCTTATGAAATAGTACCAACAGATATATCTCCACCAAGTTTCAATACAAGCGGACTAGAAGTTGTCTTGGATGATTCAGGCGTATTTGATCTTGAGGAAAGTTTGATCTTATCAATTTTAGATGATGATTGTTCCATTTCAAGTGTGGAATATTTTCCATCGAGCTTTAATTGTTCTGATCTAGGGGATAATTTAATTGAGCTTACTGCTTGTGATAATAATGATAATTGTTTCACGGGTTCATTCTTACTTAACCTATCAGATGAAGCAACTCCTGTATTTAGTTGTCCAGAAGATGCCTTTATTCCTTATTGTTTGGATGCTTATTTCTATGATATCGAGGTGGAAGACAATTGTTCAGATGAAATAGATGTTCAGCTTGTTGAAGGGCTTGAAACAGGAAGTAATTTTCCTTATGGCGAAACTACTGTTGTTTTCACTGCAAGTGATGAATCTGGAAATACATCAGAATGTGTGTTTAATATAATAAAGGAAGATGCAACAGGCATTGATGTTTCATTTGAAGACTCTTCTGAGGCAATGTCAGCAGGGGATACTTTGTTGATTATTGAAGCTATATCTGCAATAGGCACCAACTCAACATTAATTGATGTTAGTTATGGCTGGTATGCGGGCGGTGAATTGATTTCAGAATTACAAGATGGTTCTGATATTGATTTTTTGGATTACGAATTCTTAGAATTAGAGCTTTCTTATAATGACTATTGTTTTGAGTCATATTATTTTGAAATAGACTTCAATACTGCTGTTCAATCAAGCTTTAAGAAAGATGTAGAATTATTTCCTAACCCTTCAAGTGCAGTGGTCTTTATTCGAGGAATAGATGACGATTCTGCTACTTATGAGTTGTATAATGTAAATGGATTACAGCTTAATAATGTAGTTTTTGCGCAAAATACTGATGGTGTTGATTTAGATGTAAGTCAATTAAGGCCAGATCTTTACTTTATGAAGATTAGCTATGAAGATGGAGTGATTTTAAAAAGAATCATAGTGTTTTGATTAAAATAGGGAGTGAATTTCACTCCCTATTTTTTTTTATCCATTTATATTATATTATTTGATATTAATTTATTTTATTAGGATAATTTTAAAACCGATTAACTACTTGTTAGATGAACTTAAATCTCATTAAGCACAAATTATTTTGTGCAGTACTTTTAATTATGCCTTTTCTAGGCCATGCACAAACGGATTGTGATA
>JAQXAY010000031.1 GCA_029252685.1 Saprospiraceae bacterium
GTTGTAGCGATCAGTATCTTAGAATTGAACGAGTTTTTCAAGGACAGGAAGGAAATGCATTTGATGCAGCTAACAATATAGACTCTGTATATTATAATAATGCCTATGTGACACTTACGAATGAAACTACTGGATCATTTGCCACATTGGAGAAAACAGAAGTGAGTGCTACTAATGGCTGGGTAAGAAATGAAGGTTTATTTGTTTCTGACCCTAATTTTCTATATAAATTAGATAGTGATGACTTGAGTTTCGATCCGGGAGATGCATTAAGACTTGAGATTTATAATGATGGAGAAGATATGCCTTTTACATCTGGTACAACTACGATTTTAGAACCTGTAGATTATCAGGAGAGTGATACTGAGATATTGTCATTTCGTCCAGGAAAACCAACTGGCTTCACTTTTGAGCATGGACCTAATGCAAAGATTTTTGATCTTATCATTTATTTGAATTTTCAAGAATTCAATCAGGAAGATCAATCCGTAACAGATAAAACCGTAAAATGGATTGCTTCCCAAGGTGTAACAATACCAGAAAGTGGTTCATCTTTTTATAATTATTCTATTCAGGGAGATGGATTTTATTCAATACTTCTTTCTAACCTAGAAGAAGACCCTGCAATTCTTAGATTCTTTGGTACAATGTCTGTTGAGTTTATTGTAGCGGGAACAGAATTAAAAGACTTCAATGATATAGCGCTGGTAAATACCGGTATCACTTCTGCTCAGGAAATTCCTACCTACACAAATCTAACAAGTGGCTTAGGCATTATGTCTTCTAAGGCTTCCTCTGTAGTGGATGGTTTGACTTTGAGTGAAGTTGCAATGGATTCATTGCGGAACTCAGATTTGACAGCTGAACTAAATTTTCAGTAATAAAACTGACTTTTTGTCAGAAACAACAGCCGTGTCACTTTGTGGCACGGCTGTTGTTATTTAGGTAAGTGAATTTAATACTAAACAGAAATTAAACAATTAAAATACAATGGGGAAAATCATTGGTATAGACTTAGGTACAACCAACTCCTGTGTTGCCGTAATGGAAGGTAACGAACCTGTGGTTATCACAAATGATGAAGGAAAGAGAACTACTCCATCAGTGGTAGCTTTCGTAGATGGAGGTGAGCGTAAAATTGGTGACTCTGCAAAGCGTCAAGCGATTACCAACCCTCAAAAGACTATTTCTTCTATCAAGCGTTTCATGGGTAGCCGTTTCTCGGAAATCGGTAATGAGCCTGCTAAAGTAGCGTATGATGTAGTGAAAGGTGATAATGATACAGTACGAGTTAATATTGACGACCGTCAGTACACTCCTCAGGAATTATCAGCAATGATTCTACAGAAGATGAAGAAGGTTGCTGAAGATTTCTTAGGTCAAGAAGTGACAGAGGCAGTTGTAACTGTTCCTGCTTATTTCAATGATTCTCAGCGTCAAGCAACTAAAGAGGCTGGAGAGATTGCAGGATTAAAGATTTCTCGTATTATCAACGAGCCAACTGCTGCTGCCCTTGCTTATGGTATGGACAAGCAAGATAAGGATATGACTATTGCTGTTTATGACCTTGGTGGTGGTACATTTGATATTTCTATTCTTGAATTGGGTGATGGTGTCTTTGAGGTTAAATCTACAAATGGTGATACACACCTAGGTGGAGATGATTTTGACGGAGTTATCATTGATCACTTTGCAGAAACGTTCTTAGCAGACAATAATATGGACCTTAGAAAGGATCCTATGTCTCTTCAGCGTTTGAAAGATGCTGCAGAAAAAGCAAAAATTGAGCTTTCTGCTTCTACAGAAGCGGAAATTAATTTACCATATATCACAGCTAAGGATGGTGTTCCTTTGCACCTTGTTACTAAATTGACAAGAGCAAAGTTCGAACAACTTGCTTACGATCTAGTACAACGCACATTGAAGCCTTGTGCTGAGGCATTGAAAGATGCTGGAATGGACAAAGGAGAGATTGATGAGATTATTATGGTTGGTGGTTCTACAAGAATTCCAGCTATACAGAAAGCAGTTGAAGAATTCTTTGGCAAAAAGCCTAATAAATCTGTAAACCCTGATGAAGTTGTTGCCGTAGGTGCATCTATTCAAGGTGGTGTATTGAGTGGCGATGTTAAAGATGTATTACTTCTTGATGTAACACCACTTTCTTTGGGTATCGAGACTATGGGTAATGTATTTGACGTAGTTATTGAATCGAATTCTACAATACCAACGAAGAAGACGAAAACCTATTCAACAGCTCAGGATAATCAACCTTCTGTAGAGATTCACATCCTACAAGGTGAGCGTCCAATGGCTAAAGATAACAGATCAGTAGGTCGTTTCATCTTAGATGGTATTCCAGCAGGTAGAAGAGGTGAGCCTCAGATTGAAGTAACATTTGATATG
>JAQXAY010000053.1 GCA_029252685.1 Saprospiraceae bacterium
TGTTGATTCTGATCTGAATAAAAAAGGTCAAGCACAGGCGCAACTATTACACAAGGCTTATGGGTCTATAGATTTCGACTTAGTAGTTTATTCTTCCTTAAAAAGGACAAAACAAACACTGGCTCATTTTTTGCTTGCCGATCGTCTTGTTTGGAGTTCGGAAGATATTGACGAAATTGGTTGGGGTGATCATGAAGGAAAACGGGCAACTAAAAAGATGAAACGTGCTTTTGATCAAATGCTAACCCAATGGAAATCCCAGGAATTTGATGCACGCCTTAGTGGAGGAGAATCTCTACTCGAATTAAAAGAACGTGTGACTCGCTTTCTTGAAGAACTGGCAAAC
The DNA here is from genome assembly GCA_029252685.1 of Saprospiraceae bacterium. GTDB lineage: Bacteria > Bacteroidota > Bacteroidia > Chitinophagales > Saprospiraceae > AM-2324. The sequence goes on from JAQXAY010000053.1 coordinate 347, forward strand.
AGACCAGAACGCAATATTATTGTTTGTTCACATGGTAGAACATTGATGTGTATGATGTGCTTAGTGGGAGGAGATTCCTTAACACAGATGTATAAATATTCCCAATCTAATACAGCTGTGAATATTGCACAGTACGATCAGGAAGGCTGGAATTTAGAAAAAATAGGGAACACTGCGCATTTAAAAGTCGAGGAAGAAATATGAAGAAAATCAATGTAACAGCAGTTTCATACCTGAATACAAAACCTTTCCTGTTTGGATTGATCTCAAAGAATTGGGATTCTAATCTAAATATAAAGCTTGATATTCCCTCTGCATGCGCAAAAAAATTAAACGACGGAAAAGCGGATATCGGACTTATACCGGTAGCAGCACTTCTAGATAATCCGGACTTAAAGGTTATTTCTTCCTATTGTATAGGTAGTGATGGCCCCGTTCGAACCGTTGCTATATTTGCTGATCAGGAAATTCATACGCTAAAAAGAATTTATCTTGATTTCCATTCAAGAACCTCTGTTCAATTAGCTCGTATCTTATTGGAGCAATATTGGAAAGTTGATATAGAGCTCTTGCCTGCAGAGAAAGGATTTATGGATAAGATTGGGGGAGATACTGGAGCATTAGTCATCGGCGATCGTACCATTGAGTTGGAGCATAAACATTCGTATATCTACGATCTTTCAGAAGCATGGAAGACTTGGAAAGGGCAACCATTTGTCTTTGCAGTATGGGTGAGTCGCATAGATTTAGATGCACATTTTGTAACTAAATTCAATGAAGCTCTTGCTTTAGGTGTTCGCGAAATTGATCGGTTGATATATCTGATGCCTCCAATGTCTGAAGGTTTTGACATACGAGAGTATTTTACAAAGCATATATCTTATGAACTTGACGAAGCAAAGCGAAAAGCTCTAAAAGAATTTCTATCGCTTATCAGCGATGGATCATATAATTTGAAATTTCTACTATAAGCTATAATTATGGATTCTATTATTCTTGGAGGTGGGTGTTTTTGGTGCTTGGAGGCCGTTTTTCAAAGGATGGAAGGCGTTATATCCGTTCAATCTGGCTATGCAGGTGGTTTAGCAGAGACGGCTAATTACGAGGCTGTGTGTTCAGGCTTGACAGATCATGTTGAGGTTGTAAAGGTTAATTTTGATAGTACTATCTGTAAATTGGAGGATGTCCTAGAAGTTTTCTGGACCATTCATGATCCTACAACCCCAAATCGTCAAGGGAATGATGTTGGACCGCAGTATAGATCTGCTATATTCTATTTAAATACACAAGAAAAAGAACTTGCAGAAAAGAGTGTGAAAGACATAGCGAATGCCCTTTATGATCATCCCGTAGTTACGGAATTACTACCGCTTGAGATATTCTATCCAGCTGAAGATTATCATAAAGATTATTTTATCCGGACAGGAAATAGAAATCCTTATTGTACATTTGTTGTGAACCCCAAGGTTCAGAAATTCAAAAAATCATTTGCAGATAAATGGAAAAAAGATCTATAAAAGCACTTGTATTAAAAGCATTCAATACTTATCCAGCCATCGGTGAGCTTGAATTGCCAGCCCTTAATGAAGGAATGGCTGAGATTGAAGTCAAAGCGGTGGCACTGAATAGGAGAGATTTTTATATCACCCAGGGATTATATCCTGGGGTTGAATTTCCAGTAGTCCTAGGTTCAGATGTTTCAGGGATCTATAACGATAAGGAAGTTATTTTGAATCCAAACATCAATTGGGGTGCCAATGAGGCTGTACAAAGTGATGCTTATCATATACTGGGTATGCCTAGCTGGGGTGGCATGGCTCAATATGTTCAAGTCGCTAAAGATAGAATATATCCAAAACCAGCTCATCTAACACTTGAAGAAGCTTCAGCCCTTCCTTTAGCTGGGCTTACTGCTTTTCGTGCAATAAAAACAAAGGGGAACTGCAAGGCAGGAGAGAAGGTTTTGATCAATGGTATCGGTGGAGGAGTAGCAACCTTTGCGTTTCAGTTTGCCTTGGCCATGGGAGCAGAGGTCTATGTGACTTCGGGTTCAGATGAAAAGTTGAACAAGGCACTTCAAATGGGAGCGAAAGGTACAGCGAATTATAAAGCGGAGAATTGGCATAAACAACTAGCCAAGGATAGTGGAGGCTTTGACTTGATTATTGATTCTGCAGGCGGAAAAGGATTTGCTAATCTAGCAAAGTTGTGTCGACCAGCAGCACGCGTTGTTTTTTACGGAGGTACGCGAGGTAAGATTGAAGGTTTGAGTCCACAGATTCTTTTCTGGCGCCAGGTTACTGTGATGGGTACTACAATGGGCTCAGATAAGGACTTTGAGGATATGCTTGCCTTTGTAAATTCGCATAAGATCAAACCTGTCATAGATTCGGTACTTGATTGGAAGGAGTCTAATCAGGCTTTTGAAATTCTTAAAGCCTCTTCACAAATGGGAAAGGTAGTCCTGCGAGTTGGAGAATAGTCAATTTTATAGCATTCAAAAGCTTAAAGGTTCAATAAAAGGTATTTGCTTAAGTAAATGCCTTATTTTTTTTAGTTTTACGGAAAATATAACTAGCCAAATATTATAAGATGAAAAACGTATATATCGTTTCAGCGGTTCGTACTCCAATCGGTAGCTTCGGTGGTCAATTTGCTGGAGTTTCTGCTACTAAGTTAGGAGCAGCTGCTATAAAAGGTGCATTAGAAAAAGGGAATGTTCCTGCAGAGCAGGTAGAAGAGGTTTTTATGGGTAATGTTTTGTCTGCAAATCTTGGACAAGCTCCCGCAAGACAAGCAGCCATATTTGCTGGTCTTTCCAATACAGTTCCATGTACTACAGTAAATAAAGTATGTTCTTCTGGTGCAAAAGCAATCATGTTCGCTGCACAATCTATCATGCTTGGTGATAAGGATGTTGTTGTAGCAGGTGGTATGGAGAATATGTCTCAAGTACCTTACTATATGCCCAAGGCACGTTATGGACAGAGATATGGACATGGCCAATTAAACGATGGTTTAGTACTTGACGGTCTTACCGATGTATATAATCAATCCTTGATGGGGGTTTGTGCAGATGCTACTGCAAGTAAATTTGATATCTCAAGAGAAGAGCAAGATGCTTTTGCCATTCAGTCTTATACAAGAACTGCAGCAGCAGCAGAGGCAGGAAACTTCGGAGCGGAAATAGTGCCCGTAGAAGTGCCACAACGCAGAGGTGATGCCTTAGTGATTGATACCGACGAAGAATATAAGAAAGTTAAGTTTGAGAAGATTCCTGCCCTAAGAGCTGCCTTTTCGAAAGAAGGTACAGTTACTGCTGCAAATGCTTCTACTATCAATGACGGAGCATCTGCATTGGTCTTGATGTCTGAAGATAAAATGAATGAACTAGGTCTTAAGCCATTGGCAAAAATCCTTGCTTTTGCTGATGCAGCGCATGAGCCAGAGTGGTTTACAACTGCTCCTCCAGTAGCTGCTAGAAAAGCATTGGATAAGGCAGGTTTAAAGACTGAGGATATGGACTTGTTCGAGGTGAATGAAGCCTTTTCTGTGGTAACCATGGCTTTCAATAGAGAAATGGGTATCTCAGAAGATAAGGTCAATGTAAATGGTGGTGCTGTTTCTCTTGGTCACCCACTGGGTACTTCAGGAGCACGTATTGTAACGACATTGGTACATGCTTTAGGTCAAAACAACGGAAAATATGGACTTGCAGCCATCTGTAATGGTGGAGGAGGAGCTTCTTCGCTTATTGTAGAGCGTATGTAAGGATTAAAGTATAGAATGTAAAAAGGGACTGATTTTTCAGTCCCTTTTTTTGTTTATAATTCAGCGTCTTACAATCATAATGTTTTCTCTGAATTACTTTAAATATAATTCATTTCTTGATCTGAGTATTAAAGAATAGTTTCAATGCTTATTGAGTGTCTTGATTGTCAGATTGTTTTTAAAAGTGTAAAATAACATTTACATTAATTTACATGTATTAACAGCAACTTTGATTTTGGTCGAATACATTAGGATCAAATATAAATATATATGAAACGTAAGACATTTTTGGCTTTAACCTTTTTGACCCTAATATCTTTAACTGCCTGTTCACAGCAAAGTGATAAAAAGGTGGATCATTTGGAATGCAAAGCAGCTCCAGAGAAAGAATTGGTCAAGCAGAAAGAACCGCATCAGTATGGTGGATGGTATTGTCCGGATAACCTTTACGGTTTTCCTGCAGTAGATATACAGGATTGGAAAGAAGTTCCTGTTGTAAATGGCCGTATGCCTTCCAAAGAGGAAACACAGGATGGAACATCTTTGATTTTTGTAGATCAGGAGAAATATCCAGATGCTAAGCCTTTGGATATGAAGATGCCTCGTTTGGCTAATTTCTACAATGATTTTACCAAAAGAGAGGAGCTTATTATAGTCATACAGGCCTTGCATGTACAGCAAGACTCTGTGGTTGGCTTTAGATATCTGAATGGCGGAAATGGAAGTGCCCGCTTATCTGAGGTTTCTTTTATAGACGAGACTATAGAAGATGCTTTTCTAGAGTCAAAATTTGTTTCCTTCCGATTGAATATCAATGCGGGACAGGAAAAGATATGGAAGGTGCTTATCAATAGTGGGCCAAAAGTTATTAAGCAAACTAACGAGGGAGCTATGCAGCGACCGAACTTGTCTTATACTTATCCAAAGGCAGGTGAGTTGACCTCAACTACGGCTGAACTATGGTATGGTTCCTATTACATGCAGAATGATTACAAGAATAATCTATATACCGAAAAGTTTTTCCTCAGGGAAGATACCAACACAGGAATAACGGAATTGAACGTAGTCTGTGGTCCATTTACAGATGATTATGAAGCACAATATAAATTGCTAGATCACTGGGCTAAAAACATAAAAACATTTAGCGAAGTATTTTAATAATACAATAAAGAACCTTTCCTACAGGAATAGAGGAAGATTTTTTGAGTATTTAGGTAATACCTGTCTAATGTTCAATGAAAATATAAAACCGATTTTAATTGAAAGGGATCAATGATTGGATGAAAAATAAAGGGCTGTCCTGATTTGGGTGGTCCTTTTTTATTCCTAAACAGTAATATTGATCAAAATTATAAAAAGAAAACGTTAAGGTAAAGCACTGGTTTTTAAGGGAATATTAACAGATGGTGTCCTTAATAATATTATTTATGTCCTTTTTATAAAAAAATGTCCTAGCCATTGAATTATAAAACTCTTTGTTACAGAGGCACGTAAACCCCCGTCATATATAGCTTTTCGGACATGTAAAATCATAAATGGATGTAAGTCGTTGTTTTTTAAATTCGGAAAATGAACATAAAATGCTGATAATCAGGTTGTTTTTAGCTTTTTTTGGTTATATTTGTACTATGAAGGGTGGCTGAGTTTTTAACTATTATTAACAAAGCATTATTAAATCCTTTAGAGTATGGACTGAAAAAGTATCATACTTTTGAATTAAGAACATAAAGAAAAATTAAGCAAACGAACTCCAATCAAATTAAACACGATCGAATAGACAAATGATTAGTGATTAGATTTATTTTAAAAGGGAAGCATAAATTGCTTTCCTTTTTTTTTGCTTCTTTTTAACATGCATTAACCAAATGGTAATATAAAGAGTGGGAGGAAGCTTGTAGCTTTGAGTTATTCCAAACTTTTTAAACTACTCTACTATGAAAAGGATGTATGCATTTCTATCTGCCCTGTTATTCTCTGTTACTCTAGTTGCTCAAAATAATTTTCCGCCACTTCATACTGTTCAAGCTTATCACCGTTTTAATGCACTGCTGCAGCTACCAATAAATAATGGGGAGCAAGCAAAGTTCTATACAGATCGAGCTATTGATTTTGTAAGGAGTGGTCCATTACACGCGGAACATGTTTATGCCCTCTGTCAAAGGCTCAATAAGGATAATCAAAAGCTTAGGATTACTAAGCGATCTTATAACAATGTGGTGAATAGAAATCAATTTGATCAATTGTATAACGTTTTTAATAAGTTCTCAACTGCTATCGAGTTATATCATTTTGTGCAGCAAAGAAATATGAATCCGACCTTACCTCCTGTAGTACATCCAGTATTACCTCCGGTAGTGACGCCAGTGCATGATCCATTTATGAATCAAGAGGAGTTTAGTTATGTCATAGCAGATCTTCGTTCGATCCCTTTCTCGAGAGATCGATTTGAACGTGCAAAGTTGATTATTCAGAATGAACGTTTAAATATGAGTCAATTTGAAGGGATTTTTCTTGAATTAAAAGGGACAAGTTATTTGTTTGAACTTTTAAAGTTTAGTCTGCCAGTCGTTCCGAATACTAGTCGAATGTATAAGTACAAAAATTGGTTAAGATTCAACTCAGAACGTAGAGCTTTTGAGGAGATATTGTTGCAATATTAAGAAAAAACTAAGCATCGGTGCAACGCATATA
>JAQXAY010000068.1 GCA_029252685.1 Saprospiraceae bacterium
GTATTACCTAAATTTAGCTCTCTAAAAACATCATGATTTTGACTAAGTGCGCTAATATGTCTTTCAATTTGATAGTTATAAAAGTAGCCATCAATACTCTCTTCTTTTTGTTCGGAGGATAGTTTCAGTGCGGTTTTTATTGAACTAGAGTGCAAGTTTTTAAACTTTTCCCCTGATATGCCCTGTAGAAGTAAAGTAGCTTTTTGAATAGGTTTTGATTCATATTCTTCTTGAGCAATAAAGCGTTCTATTAGCTTTAAGAGATCTGAAAAATATTTTCTTAGGCGAACTGCGTTAAATGGTTTTTTAGGTTCTAATTCTAGCCAGATAGATTCGTCTTCTATCTTATCACTAAATTCTTTCTCTGCCTTATCTGCTACAAAGTTAAATAAATGTATAATCGCCTCATTTTTATTGAAATAAGGGGATAATAAAAACTTTCTACATCGGTTTCTTTCTTTCGTTGTGAATCTTTGAATGACCAGAAATACCTTTTTGTTCTTCATTTATCGTCTTGTTCAAATGTCATTATGATTGCTTTTCTAATGTATTGATTATTTCTAATGTATTCTAATTTACAAAACAAGGATTTAATCAAATATAGCTCAGGATCAACTAACTATTTTTGGGTAGGTGTAAAATACAATCCCCATCTATGAAATTTATTTATAATATTTTATACTCTTTGTTTTTTTTTCTATATAATAATATTATTTTTGAAAATAGTACAAAATCCACGGACCATGAACCTTTCTACTCTTATGCAGCGTGCTGCAAGAATATGCAGTTTTCTGCTCGTTATGCTGTTTTCGACCAACTTATTTGGTGTTGATTATGTCAAGGTCGTAAGACTAGAAGTACAGATAGGTGATACACTTGTTTATGACTTTTATGCAGAATGCCTTACTTCTCCACCAGAAATAGAGTTTCATACTTTCAATCCGATTTTTGGAAATGCGACAATTGATCCGGGATTTAATAATCCTTGGCATTATGGTCAGTGTTTTTCAGGAACTCATTCCGTAGAATATATACCTAACGTAAGTCAAGTCCAGCGAGATACCTTTTATATAGCTTATGATATTAAAAATTCTGACAATCTTATAGATGAATATTTCGATATTATCATCATTGATATCGTTAGTAATTCCATAAGGGCAAATAATGATTATGCGACCACGACAATTAACAATTCTGTTACGATTGACGTCCTAGCAAATGATGAATCTGATTTTGATGGAGTTGTTTTAGATTTCATTGCTTTACAAAATAACGGTTCATGTACTACCGACTCAAACAATAATCTAGTATTTACACCTGCACAGGATTTTCATGGGGTAGCTACTATTGAATATACTGCTTGTAATAGTGATGGATCTTGTGATGTAGCATCTGTATATATAGGAGTTGATAATGAGATCTCTGAAACCTTAGATCTCTTTGTTCATGAAAATAAGGATTTGGTTGTATATGACGCTTTAGAAGATTATTCAGTTTCAACTGCACCATTGCATGGTACCTTTGAGTATCTCCCAGATTATGGGTTTCATTTGTATAATCCAGATTTAGGAGTAGTAAATGTTACGGATTCTGTGGTTTTGCAGGCAACCAGTGGAGACTCTATCATAGAAAAGGTGTTAATATTTGATATCATAAATAATCCAATACCAAATATACTAACGAAAGAAGATAATTTTTGGGCATGTGAGTCTGATTATATTGATTTTTCTGTGCTTTCAAATGATCTTATTCCTTCTATGTCTATTGCAATAGTGGGTCAACCTACTTTTGGCGAGTCTAGTTATCTAGGTAATGGACAAATGGATTACAGTGTACACGCAGAAACAACGGCAAAGAAAAGAGATGTAGCCATTTATAGGGCTGCTGCTTTCAATTGGTCTTGGATAGAATATTCTAAAATAAATTTCCATATTGATGAGTTCCTTCCCAATGAAGTCACTTATAAATTAAAGACCACTAAAAATGTACCCTTAGTGCTTGAGTATAATACATTGCTTATGCACCCTATAGAAATGTCTGTGGAGTCTGAACCAGCTATGCCTGGAGCTCCTGAATTGGAGTTGCTAGAAAATAGTTATACATGGAATAATCAAACATGTACTGGCGGACGGATGGTTGTTTTTACACCATTGCCCGATATTGCTTACACGGAAGAGTTTAAACTTGTATATAGTCCAGGGAATGATAACGAATATACCATAAAAGTAGAGGTTGAGGTTATCGATGGTGAAGATAATGCAACACTTGATTGTATAGGAAATAATTGTGTTTGGCCGGGGGATATGGATAATAATGGTATTGTTGATGCTAGAGATATTCTACTATTAGGATATGGAATAGGATCTGTTGGTACACCTAGAGTAGCTGGTAATAATGAATGGCTTGGGCAATATTCTGATGCATGGGATGCTCCTGTTTACGGAACACCAATCGATTATAAATATTTAGATTCAAATGGTGACGGACAGGTAGATTACACAGATACTGTTGCTGTTTTTAGTAATTATGGCCTAGAGAGTGATATATACCCATCTAGAATTTATGGTGTAGGAAATGTAAATGTTGATGCTAGTTATGGCGAAGGCACTATGCTAGAACGTGCACCATTATATTTTTTCCCACATCCTGATAATCCTTATGGAGATTTATATATAGGTGATGTTTTATTATCAGATATACATCTAGGTATTAGAGAAAAACAAGCTAGGGATATTCATGGATTAGCCTTTACCTTAACTTATGAAACTTTGCAATTGGATTCTACTTCAGTTAGCGTTAATTTTGATAAGGATTCATGGTTGACTCATAATTCTTCTGTTATAGAAATCACTAAATCTCCAAAGAATGGATTTTTAGATGCTGCTTTGACAAGAACACATTCCAATAGCATTTCTGGATTCGGTAAAATTGGACAAGCAGAGTTTATTATTATTATAGATGTAGATGGTGTCAAATCTGACAGGACTGAGATGGAATTCAAGATGGATGGTATTACAATTATGGATGGTAGTGGGGAGTTAATGCAGTACCCACCTACAACATTTTCTGTTCCTGTTTACACAGGTAATACAGAGCATATAAGTCCTACTTTATTAGCTTATCCAAATCCTACAGCAGGCTTTTTTAATCTTCATTTAAATGGAGGTTTAGATAAGATTATTGAGAGTTATGAAATATTTTCTTTAGACGGAAAACTCGTTAAGAGTGAAGATTCGATTAATTCAAAATCAAGAATGATTGATCTTTCTGGTAATACAGCTGGTGTATATGCTGTTAAAGTTATTACAACGACTGGTGTAGTTCTTAATCAAAAGATAGAGATTATTGAATAAAGAGCTATAAAGAATATAGCATATGCTAATAAAAAAGCCTTTTGCAAAGTTTGCAAAAGGCTTTTTTATTGAGAAAGGCTAACCAGAAGATCTGATTAGCCTTAACTGCTCATGGGATTATAAAAAATATAATCTAATCTACTTGGAAAACAACACTTTTTCAAGTTTTTTAGTACAAATTGTCCGATGAATGGTATATTAAAGTCTTTTTTTGTTTACGATCTCTAGAAGATCATCTTTATAGTTTTTGCCAATAGGAAGATTTTTAGTTTGGCCCTTTTCCGTAACCTCCACCATGTTTCCAACAAGAGCATTGATCTCATCTAGATTGACAATATATGATCTATGTATCCTTTTGAATATGTTTGAAGGCATTTTCGCTTCTAAGCTTTTCATAGTCTGTAAAGTGATAACTCGGCTATCTTTACAACGAATGATTACATAATCTTTTAGACCTTCTATATAGATGATTTCCGAGTAATGTATCTTGATCAGTTTCTTATCTGATTTTACAAAAATAAAATCATCTTTCTCTCCATTAGGGTTGTCAACGATTTCTGCTGTTTCCGAAGTGTCTCCTGAGAGCAGTTGTTGCATTTCTAATGCTCTATTTACAGCTTTCATGAACCGATCCAATGAAATAGGCTTTAATAAATAGTCTAAAGCATCTAACTCAAATCCCTCTATGGCATAATTTGGATATGCTGTAGTGAATACAACCATTGGAGGATTACTGAGTGATTTCAAGAAATCTGTTCCTGTAATTTGTGGCATTTGAATATCCAGGAACATTAAATCAATCTTATTGCTTTGCAATTCATTATTTGCCTCTAAGGCATTACTACATTTTGCAATTAAATTGAGTTCAGGGATTTGTTCGATATAGGTTTCAAGTATATCTCTTGCCAATGGCTCGTCATCTACAATTATAGTGTTTAGCATCTTTATTTATTTTAGTCTAAGTTCATTAATAATTTGATCTCGTAGGTCTTTGGACTTTCCTTGATCTCCAATTTATATTTATTGGGATACAATATTTCTAATCTTCTTTTTACATTAACTAATCCTATTCCACCACTTTTTACTTTTCTGGAAATACTAGGGATTTGGCTTTGCTTACTATTTACTACTGAAAATTGGATATCAGTATCTTGGATATCTAAGAATATGTGTACAAAGCCTTCTTCAATATTGGCATTTATTCCATGCTTGAAACTGTTTTCTATAAACGCTATAAAAAGAAGCGGTGCAATTTCTTGATTTCTTATTTGTCCTTTTACATTCAATTGTACGTCAATACCTTGAGGTTGTCTAAGCATTTCAAGTTCTAGATAATTCTGTAAAAAATTAATCTCTTTCCGCAGGGTTACCTTTTTTTCATTGCACTCATAGAGCATATAACGCATCATCTCAGAAAGTTTGAGTACGATTTCTGGTGCTTTTTCAGACTTTTTAAGTGTTAAAGCATATAAATTATTCAGTGTATTAAATAAGAAATGCGGATTTACCTGTGTTTTCAGAAATTGAAGTTCAGATTCAATATTCTTCCGCTCTAATTCTTGTGTTTGCTGATTCTGCCTAAGCCAGTCTGTGACGATATTAAGCATAGTACTTATACTCACAATCAAAAAAGATTGACCAAATGCCCAGTTGATATTTTTAAGGATATCGTACTGTATATCTTCATATGCAAAAAATATGAAGTAGGAGGCTAGAGATTGTATTGGTGTTACAATACCTACCATGAGTAATAAACTTCCTAAATACGTAAAGTAGTTTTTAGTCCTTAGAAAAGAAGGTATTAGATATAGTAGGTTTAAATAAACCAATATTCCGTAGAAAATTAAGTTTGCAAATTCATTTGAAAGCGCAATTAAGCTTAATCCTTTTCCATCAGTCAGATTAAGTCCGAGGAATAATACAATCCAGAAAACACTATGATATATATAGCGATTCGTTGCAACATTATAAGCCTTGTCTGTTATGTTTTGCATGCATTAAAATTAACAGCTCCAAAATATATTCTTTTCTCTACAATTTGAAATCGAATGGATGTACTATGAGTTTAATCGGATTAAATAGGCTTTTTATACTATGATTTTTTGAGTAAAAACATAAATACTAATATTTTAAACATATTCTTATATTTGGGCTTCAATTAAATTTTTTAACTATTAACCTGCTTAATTATGAAAGCTTTTGTTTTTCCTGGACAAGCTTCTCAGTTTGAAGGAATGGGGAAGGATATGTATGAATCATCAGACCTTGCAAAGGAAATGTTTGATCGTGCTAATGAGGTATTAGGCTTTGATATAACTAAGGTTATGTTCGAAGGAACTGCTGAAGAACTTAAAGAAACTAAAATCACTCAACCGGCTGTATTTTTACATTCTGTAATTAAGGCTAAGTTGGCTGGAGCGGATTTCAAGCCTGATATGGTAGCTGGGCATAGTCTGGGAGAATTATCAGCTCTAGTAGCTGTAAATGCTCTATCCTTTGATGATGGTCTAAAGCTTGTTCAAAAGCGAGCTAATGCTATGCAAAAAGCTTGTGAGGCGGAAGAGAGTACCATGGCAGCAATTGTAGGGCTTGAAGATCAACAAGTTGATGCCATTTGTAATGAGGTGACGGAAGTAGTTGTTGCAGCAAACTTTAACTGTCCAGGCCAGGTAGTTATTTCAGGTTCAATAGAAGGGGTAAATAAGGCTTAATTACAGAATG
>JAQXAY010000072.1 GCA_029252685.1 Saprospiraceae bacterium
CGACCCTTAATTGCACCCAACATGGTAGATAAAAGATCGATTGGTCTTCTTTCATAAAGCGAGCCCGTACGTTTACCTTTTCCTCTTGGCGTTCTAACGGAATCAAAAATAAATACATCTTGCATATGCGTCTGATTCAAATTTGTGGGTAGTTTCGGATAAAAACAAATGTAGCATTATCACTCCTAAAGTGAATATAAATTATTAATAAAGTAATATCTCATGGTGACAAAAATCAATTAAACAATACATTTATCGCAAAAACAAAGCATCCAATCCAAAAGATTCTTCAATTCGGTCTCAATTTTTTACTTTTAGATTAAATAATTCAATTCAATAGCAATGGCAAAAAAAGTAAGATTGACAAATTTTGCAAGGTTCTTCATTTTTCTAATTATAGTAGTACCCTTGGCGTATTTAGGTGCCTCTTATATAAATGACGAGGACCCAAAAGAAAACATTAACAAATTATTGGATAAGGAAATATTCCCTACCAAAGAGGACAAAACTTCAGCACCCCCTCCTAGTCAGACAGATAAGCAAGAAGAAGTTGAAGAAAATACATCTAGTAAAAATATGCCAGCCCTTGAGGATCTGCGCTCAGATGTAAATTATTACAAGTCAAAAGTTGAGGAGTTGGAGCGTAAGGTAAAAGCTCTAGAAAAAGAAAATTACAAACTCAAAGAAAATAAATAATGAATTACATCATTCATATTCTTGTCGAAGCAGGGATTATCATTGCTGGCAGTTTTATCTTCAGCTCACACATAAAAATCAAGGGTATCTTCTCTGCAATAATTGCAGCCGTAGTAATTGGCCTCTTGAATGCATCCTTGGGTACCTTCATGGAATTCATTTTCGGACCAATAAATTTTATAACCTTTGGATTGGCTAGTCTACTGATCAATGCATTTATGTTGAAAGTTGCAGATTGGATTCTGCCAGGTTTAAAAATCGAAGGATTTTTATATGCCATAATTTTAGCTTTACTACTTTCAGCCGGCAACTATTTTTTCCTATAAAAAAAAGGCATTCGAAATCGAATGCCTTTTTTTTATTGTACAAAAATGCTGTGTGCTCCTTTGGGCAACTCTAATCGTGCACCTCGTATCTTCAATTGTATTTTCTTATTTGGATTAAAATCCCAAAATAAAATTTCCGCTTTAGAATCATCAAATGCAGATTCATGTGCAACAACTGCAATCATTTCACCAGACTTATCAAAACGAAGATCAGAAGGGTAAACTGTTTTAAAAGGATACTCTCCAAGCGGTTTGAGCTTCCCGCTTTTAAGAATTTTAAATACAGTAAGCGAGGACATTCGAGTTTTGTTCTTGTCCGACTCAGCAAGGTGAGCACCTCTCCTATTCACTGTTATAATATTTTTGCCATCTGGACTTAGACGGATCATCTCAGGTCCTATGTTTGTAGCAACAGATTGAATAAACTCGTGTTGCCCAGATATCATATCCACTTTGACTACAGCAACGGCACCTTTTTTAAATGCCTCATTTTGATCCGCTACAAAAAACAAAGTTTCATCCTGACTGAATACACCCAAACCTGGATTCACTCCGCAGGTCAATGGTTTTCCTTTTAGTTCTAGAGATATACCTTCTGCATTATTGGTAAGTCTGTAGAAAGCGACCTTATTCGAGTATTCAAATGTAACAGCGAGCAAATTCCCTGTCTGACTCCAAATGAGATCTGATATTTTGTCCTTTCCTTCTAATCCTTTTAAAGGTACCTCTATCATATTTGTCACAGCCCTACCTTTCCAAATCATTAAACTAATCATGTTCGACTCTGATCCAGCAGCTACAGCTAGCAAACCCTTCATATGATTAATGGCTACTGGTCCTGCTTTGCTATTCAACTTCTCTTCTACGATTGTGCCGTGTTTAGTATCTAATACACTTAACAAACCTTGTTCTGAAGTATAAGATGCATATCCGTCTGGTGCACTATCACCACTAGATACCATTACGTAACGACCATCGTAATTCAATACTGCTTGGTTTGAGAAACCCTTCATGGAATTAACTAAATCAAAGGATACAGGCTTGGTCTCTGCACCTTTTCGCATGATTAGAAGTTGGTCTTTTGATTCAAGATCATTCGTCATGCTCACATCACTATAGGACCTTTTCTTCAAATCAGAATCCACAAGTACGTAGATAGCATCAGCATCAAACCCTTCCGGGATTTGAGTATATACTTGCCCACATAATAAAGCCATTATAGGCAAAAGTGTATTTTTTATTTTCATTCTTCCTTTATTATAATATCAACTTTTAAGCTTCGATTGCTAAAATAATTTTACTACTTGTATGAACCAAATTTAAGTACTCATAAATATTTAAATTTGTATAATATTATATCTTAAGATTGGATATTGTTCACTAGCAGATCGGAGGAATGGCTGATTTACGGTCCTATACCTTTGAATTTTAATGAAAATCATTAACTTGACATGTAGTATGTAATTCACAAAATCACTATTTATGAAACTAAAAGTTACAATCGCCTTTCTAGTCAGCTTTTGGATATTGACTAATGCAAGCCTTAATGCACAAACAAGAGGCTCCGTAAATTCCTATCAGGAGCTATTCAGCTTTTCTGAGAATCAAACTGAGGCTGAAATCAACAACCTTATCCCATTGGGTATACCTTCATGGTTAGTAAATCTTTTGGTCGGTGTTGACAATGGCATTACTGGATACAAAATTAATTATAACACAATAGATTTTGACAATAATCCTGCCATAGCTACCGGTCTAATTATCGTGCCGGATGTATCCTGCGATATAGACATACTTACTTACTGCCATGGAACAGTTTTCGATCCTTTAGATGTGCCATCTAATCAAAGCGGAGCTGGAGATGGTATGGAAATACTTTTGGGCTATTATTATGCAGCAAATGGTTACCTAACCGTAATGCCCGATTATCTTGGGCTTGGTGAAGCAGCTACAGAAAATCACCTTTACGTCGACGAAAAAACAGAAGCATCAGCAACAAGAGATCTTATTGTGGCTGCAAAAAACCTAAAAAATGCTTTAAATTATGACCTTACTGGTGAGTTGATGATAACAGGATATTCTCAAGGTGGACATGCAGGTATGTCAGTTTTCCGAGATATCAATAACAATCCAATAAGTGGCCTTGACCTTGAAGTTGCAGGCCTAGGATCAGGACCATATAACTTATCTGGAAGTCAATATAATATGATCATTGGCAATCCAAATTATGCAAATCCTGAATTTTTACTCTATGTAATTGCTTCTTGTGAACAGGCATATGGTAATGTATATAATGTACCTACAGATATACTTCGTCAACCATATGCAGCTCTCTATGAAACGCATATTTTAGGTCA
>JAQXAY010000109.1 GCA_029252685.1 Saprospiraceae bacterium
ATATAGGGAATCGTGCATCTTTAAACCTAGAGGTATGCTTGCCTGAGTACCATTCATAGGACAACTCTATGATGATTAAAATAATAAAGATTGGAATTGAAAGTGTTACTGGACTTAATTGCATAACTCTAAGATGTTAATAGAGACTAAAAATACGAATTGCTTTGTTAAAAATCGGTAAAAAAGATGCGGTCAGCTGCTATTCACTAAAATGCACGATTCACTATATTCTATTGGGTATTTGGCTTAAAAACAGAAAAAAGATCCATTCAGTGAAAAGTCAAATTCAAAAACTTTATTTAGATTTGGTCTTAATAAATATAATTGTTTTTATATTTGAGCCAATATTAAAAACAAAAGATTTTTCTAATGAGATACTTTTTTTACTCTTAATTACTTCGTGTTCAATAGGTTTATCCTTTGGACAAATAGACCAACCAAGCTTAGGAGCGGGTTATTCTAATTTTACATTTTATGCATTGAACGATATGAGTCAAACTGCTTATTCGCATAATGATTGGGATATCGCTTTTAGCACCGACGCTTTCGGAGCCGGAATATTCGTAAACGAAGGGGTTGGTCTTTCATTTACGGGTCAATTACCAGTAACCGAACTTTACCTGACGGAATCTTCTGATTTTGACAATGTAGACACATCAAACATGGTCCGCATATACAATCAGGAAATAACATGGGAAGAAGGGGCATTCAACCACGTGAAAGACGACAATAATCCTAGTGATTATGGCTGGGGAGACTATGACTTTACAACACATGTAATTTCTGGAACTAGACTTTTCGTGATACACCTTAAAAATGGTGACTATAAAAAGCTATTTATAGAATCATTATCTAGCTCTTTGTATACATTCAAATACGCTAATCTTGATGGTAGTGATCTAGTGACTGAAACGATTGATAAAAGCTCATTCGACACAAAAAATCTAGTTTATTACTCTTTTGAAGAGCAGAGTATACTTGACCTTGAACCAGAAAATTGGGACATGCTCTTTACTAGATATACCACACCTTTAGACAATCCTTCAGGTGGAGTTATAGAATATACTGTAACTGGTGTACTCACAAATAAAGATGTTCTAGTTGCTCAAGCGGACGGTATTGATCCCGATGCTGTGGATGCAGCTGACTATGAAGATGAAATGGGGCCAGAAATATCTTCGTGAGAGCCAAACTAAATTTAGGCTAGTCAATTGATAATTTATATGATTTTCGCTTTATGTAAAAAAAACAGCCGCTACAAAATATTTGTGCGGCTGTTTGTTCTTTGAACACTCAAATTCTTCTTATTCAGCTACTGGAATACCTGCTGACTCAGCCTTAGGCGACCAGTGCGAATGCATTAGTTTCCATCCATTTGCTGTTTCAACCCATACCTGAGAAGCACGTGTTGAGTAAGGAACATTTTTATCTCCCTCATCAAATGAAAGACTTCCATCAGCATCAAAAGTCACAACCATAGTTGAATTATCTGCCGAACGCACTACCCTATGATTGGACATCACGAACTCATCAAAATTCCAGCCATTGTTAGCCCCTGACGTGATTTGATCTTCTGTCTGATCCATCAATGCAGTACCATTAGAATTGTAAACCGTTGTAGTAAAATCATCAGACATGAAAGACATTGCCTCATCAAAATTATTATTGATGTAGGCCATTTGAAAGGCCATGGACATTTCAACTACTGCAGCGTCAGTAACTGCTTCTGTATCAGAAACCATCTGAGCCGTAGGCATATCCGAATCATTGTTCATCATGGCACCATCTGATGATTGATCAGATTCCATGTTACAGGCAAAGGCTAAAGCCACACAAAAAATTGCTATTAAATTTCTCATAGTTAGTTATTATTCAATTACTTAAGTATAAAATACTTTCATAATTTAATATTTTTCAAGGAGAAACTAACTGCCTTTTGCAATGTTTATTAGCAACAGTTCCTATGTGGATAAGAACATGTCCAATAATTATATGAAGAATGATCTTTAGCTGCTGTATTATTCAATAAATCCTACCCCTGCAGTTGTATTGGTCTGCTTATCAATAAGGATAAAGCAACCCGTAGATTTATTCTTTGCATAAGAATCAAAAAACAAAGTCTTATTCAACTGCATGCTAACTGTTCCAATATCATTAAGTACTAAATTATCAACACTGTGGCTTTGCTGATTGCTTTGAACTTCTAGTACACTTTTAATATCCTTTATTTTTGCCATGATTTTATTTGTCCCATGCTGAAGTTCATATCTTGAAGCTAGTCGCATAGGATTTCGATCCATCCAACAGATAGTAGCATTGAGCTCCTTACCGCTTCTTGGGATAGATTCAGAACGAACAATTGTGTCACCTCTGGAGACATTGACATCATTTTCAAGGCTTAATGTAAGGGAGGATCCTCTTTTTGCAGTGTCATAGGTACTTCCAAAAAATTGGATCTCTTTTATCTTCGTTTTGGTCATAGAAGGAAGGATAGTCACTTCATCTCCCACGGAAAGATCATTGCCATATAGCTTGCCAGCATAGGCTCTATAATCATGATAATCTGCTTGTTTAGGCCTAATTACGGATTGAATAGGAAAACGTGCATCTGCCGTTTCATAAACGTCTTGGTTCTCAATAGACTCAAAGTGTTCCATCAGTGTTTTACCTGTATACCAAGGTGTATTTTCAGATCGATAGACTACGTTGTCACCTTTCAGTGCAGAGACAGGAATAAAAGTAATGGACTGATTTTTATAATTTGCTTGAGCTGCTAACTTTTCAACATCTGATCGTATCCGATCAAATTTAGACTCGTCAAAATCAACTAGGTCCATCTTATTTACAGCTACAATAATATCCTTAACTCTCAACAGGTTATTTATAAAAAAATGTCTCTTGGTTTGTTCTATTACACCATTACGAGCATCAACTAGGATGACAGATGCTTGAGATGTAGATGCCCCAGTCACCATATTCCTTGTATACTCCACATGGCCAGGAGTGTCAGCAATAATATAAGAGCGGTTGTCTGTAGAGAAATAGATATGTGCTACATCTATTGTGATACCCTGTTCACGCTCAGCAACTAAGCCATCCGTTGCCAATGAAAAGTCTAAGTAATCATAACCTCTGGACTGACTCTTTTTTTCGATTGCCTCCAACTTATCATCGGTCAGAGATTTGGTATCATAAAGAATCCTCCCAATCAAGGTTGACTTTCCGTCATCAACACTTCCAGCTGTTACTATTTTTAATACTTCCATAATTTATAGACTACAGGCCCCAAGGAGTCCTGCTAGGTTCGTAAAATATTTTTTGCGCTACAAGTCAATTCTTGTTTTTAGAAATACCCCTGCTGTTTACGCTTTTCCATGGCAGCCTCCGATCGCTTATCATCAATCCTTGCTCCACGCTCAGATATTCTTGATGACCGGATCTCCCGCACTACATCACTTATGGTAAAAGCATTGGATTCTACAGCGGCAGTACAGGACATATCTCCTACTGTTCTGAAGCGAACGATCTTCTCGTAGACCTGCTCATCATCCTCTCTGTAGACATAGTCATCAAAGGCAGACCAAATCAATCCATCTCTTTCAAAGACAGGTCTCTTGTGTGCAAAGTAAATTGACGGAATCTCTATATCCTCTTTCTCGATATAAGACCAAACATCCAATTCTGTCCAGTTGGAAATCGGAAAAACACGTACATTTTGCCCATGGTCAATATTTCCATTAAGCATATCAAAAACCTCAGGTCTCTGATTCTTCTCATCCCACTGACCAAAATCATCTCTTACCGAGAATACACGCTCTTTTGCTCTTGCCTTTTCTTCATCTCTTCTCGCACCACCTATACAGGCATCGAAGCCAAATTCTTCTATAGCATCCAACAGTGTCTCCGTCTGCAAAATATTCCTAGAGGCATACTTGCCTTTTTCTTCCATTACTCGACCTGAATCAATATTATCCTGTACATTTCGTACGATAAGCTCAAGGCCCAGTTCTTGGACTAAGCGATCGCGAAATTCAATCGTCTCAGGAAAATTGTGCCCAGTATCTATGTGCATTAACGGAAATGGTATAGTGGCTGGATAAAATGCCTTTTGCGCTAGGCGAACCAAGGTAATAGAATCCTTACCTCCAGAAAATAACAACACTGGTTTTTCAAATTGTGCAACGGTCTCTCGTATTATATGAATAGCCTCATTTTCCAATGGGTTATTCTCTAAAATCCTGTTCATTTCTATGAATTTAACGGTGTATTTGGCTTGATTTCAGTTGTAGCTCTCTATCTAAGAATGGATTAATTGTGTAATCCACATTCTCTACTTGCAAGTTGTTTGGTCGGATCAAAATAATTGAACTCATTCGGAAGATTATGCAAGGCAAGATATTCATCTAGCTCCGCATCCGAATAATGATAAAATGGACTTACTTTGATTGTCCCGTCCTTACCTTTAGATACGATATCAATTGAATTTCTAAATGCTGTTTGTCCTTTCCGCAAGTTCGTAAACCAGAGATCTGGCTTATGCTCCTCAATAGCTCTTCGGAATGGCTCAAGCTTTACTTGTGTGGTAAAGGTATTGTGTGCATCGGTATCAACCTCAGGAATCCCCATTAGGACATCCCTAAAACCAGCTGAATACTTCGGTACATACACATGCATGTTCATCTCCAATAAGCCAATTAGTTCTTTAGCATGTCGGTAAGTATCAGGCGTATTATATCCTGTGTCACACCAGACCACTTTAAGATCTTTTTTCAACTTGCAGGTCGCATGAAGTATAGCTGATTCATAGGGCCTGAAGTTAGTAGTCACTAATGGATTACTTGAATTTGCTAAGGCCCATTGAATAATATCTTCTGGAGATTTATCTGCTAAGTCTAAATTTATCTGCTCTATATCCATAGTTGGTTATTTGCCCCATTTGACGGAATTCCATAATCTTTCGTGAAAGAAATACAAGACCATTTTTGTAAATAATTCGATGATACCTATAGAAAGGGCTAGTGTTACTTCACCGGTAATAAGCCAGGAAATCAATATGGTGTCGATAGTCCCTATCATCCTCCAACTGATAGATTTCAAAATACTCCTTACTGGCTTTTCTGAGTAATTCCGGTCTTCGGCGAAGGCCGTTTTACTCTGTATAACTTGATCTAAAATCATAATAAAAACATAATAAACTCATAACCCTATGGGATTAATAGGGATTACAAATCTAGGCAAATAAATTCTAAGTTCAAGAAAATGGGTAAAAAGATTCTAAATACTTTGGATGCAAAAGGCTCTAAACAAGATCAGATAGGAATTTATTTCGAAGGACTTTTAGTGTGTTGTCACGAACCTCAAGCATTAGCTTGTGTATACTACAGGTATTCTCGTCCGGACAATCCGCACATTTTTCATAAAAGTTTAAACTCACACAAGGTAGCATAGCAATAGGGCCTTCAAGTACCCGTATGACATCAATCATGCGAATGTCAGAAGCATCTTTCAACAAATAATACCCACCGCCTTTGCCTTTTTTTGAGCCTAAAAATCCAGCCTTACGGAGTGTTAATAATATAGATTCCAAAAACTTGTGTGAAATATTTTCACAGGCAGAGACCGTTGAAGTCTGAACGGGAGCATCCTCCTCTTGGCGGGCAATGAAGGTAAGCGCTTTTATACCGTATTTCGTTCGTTTTGAAAGCATGCATAAATATAAGTAAATGTCTTGAATAAGGAATCCGTAAAAAAAGAAACAAAAGTAAGCGATAATATATCAGCATTATTTTTGTCCCTTTAAACTACTATTCCTTAATTATCTTATGTTCTATAATTCCATCTTCAGTATAGACCTCAAAGATATAGCAACCACTGACCAAGAAATCGATATTCACAGAATCAAAACCTCCCTTTTGTTCTAGAACCTGCCTACCGTCCATCCTGAATACTTTTAGCAAGTAGACCTCAGAGGATGAAGAAATATTTAGTCTATCATGGGCTGGATTAGGATATATTGTACATTCAGGAGCACCTAAAGTCTTGACATTCGATACCTCATTATCATAATAGAATCTCGATTCGTTATAAAAATCCATTGAAAAGAATCCGTTGAACTGAGCAAAGCTCTCCATGATAAGAAAGCCATCTGAATCATATTCAAAGTTTGTGACTTGAAAAGGCTGAGGACCAAGGCCAACTGCTACCTTTGATATACTGCCTTCCATATTATATTCAAAATTGATTCCTGTCACATTACCTGAGGCCAAAAATATAATGATCTGCGATAACTTGTCATCCGTGAATGTATAGTCAGCATTCTGCTGCGCATAGCTTCCCTGTTCATCCAGAAAGTCATAAGTGTTCGAGACAAGCAAATCACCATCATACTCAAAATCATAATGCTCCAATAAAGCATATGGTGAACTTGGATCATCCGAAAACCCATACCTACTAAAGGTCAGGATTCCTGAATGAGAGGGGCTGTAATTAAATGTATCCGCCTGTATTATCAGATCCCCTTGTTCAGGAAGAAAGACCGTTTCAGTAATTTTCTGCCCTGCAGCGTTGTAGCTTATTGCAGTACTATCTTCAATAAGCCAAGCCCCACCAAAATTTTCTTCCCTGACAATAGTAGAAACTTGATCGTCGCTGGTATATGCATACCTAAAACGTTCCTCATCTCCTTCAAAAACTTGTTCAACAATCAAACCATTACTGATAGTATTATAAATCGATTCTACCGGATCTGACCCAGGGGCATCCAACAAAGAATAAACTTCTATAGTCTGTGCCTGAACAAAAGGCTGTTTTTCATAATCAATATAGTAGCTTAATGTACCATCTAAGAGAGCGAATATAGGCCTCATCTCCTCTAGCTTATCAGTAGATACATCATAAGTTAGTATAGCGGAATCGGAAAACACAAGTTCTGGAGCTGCTCCTATCTCTTCTATTTCAAATGAAGTAAATACAGCTGAGGTAAGATGTTTCTGAGCAAAGCCACTGAAAGACATGAAGAGAAATACTAAAAGCGTCAAATAATGGGTCATCGTTTCATATTAGTCACATAATACCCTACTAACAAGACCACTATGTCAATAATTCCTAAGAAAAAACAAATAAAAAACACACCATTTTCAAGCATGGATTGCAGGGATGCTCGATGAATAACTATCAGTTGATACTTTCTGGGGACAGGTCTTCATTATTCCGATTTCAATCATTTCAGAAAGTGAATGCAGCTAAATCAAAGTTAAGTGTAGAATGAAGAACAAGAAAACTCCGCTTAGACATATAAGTAAATGATCTAAACTAAGCCTATAAAATTGAAAGATGGGCTATGAAGGGGCAGACTAACAGACTTAGCAAAACCCACCTAACAGCATACAAATCATAGTATTAAATAAAAAAAGCCTTGCATAATTTAATGCAAGGCTTTATTCTTGTGGTCCCACATGGGCTCGAACCATGGACCCCCTGATTATGAGTCAGG
>JAQXAY010000116.1 GCA_029252685.1 Saprospiraceae bacterium
AGTTCTTTAATATAAGGCATGAATTAATCGTTTTGTATTTCGATAATCGAATCTTAAATTTCTTTGAGTTATTAAAAAAAATCAAAATGCCTTAAATTTGTAACAGGTTTTTATGAACCATTTCAGTGTTGGAATGTTTAATTCATGTTTCAACAAAAAAAAAATATTTCTTATGGTACTCAACCGACTGGAAAATATAAAAAGACAAGCAGAAGCTATAATACCTACTCCATTCGGAGAACTTAATATGGTAGCTTATTCTACAAATATAGGGGAGAAGATGCCACATATAGCTATGGTTCACCCTGATATGAATCCTCTTGAGGGTCCTGTATTAGTTCGATTTCATTCGGAATGTATTACTGGAGATCTTTTTGGCTCAAAGCGTTGTGACTGTGGTGAGCAATTAGATAAGGCACTTGAAATGATCAGTGAACACAAAGGGATTGTCGTTTATCTGAGACAAGAAGGTAGAGGTATTGGAATCATCAATAAGTTGAAAGCTTATCAATTACAAGATACTGGACTTAATACAATAGACGCTAATCTTCATTTAGGACTTGACGTTGACTCTCGAGACTATACTGTGGCTATCGATATACTTAAAGATCTTGGGGTAGAGAGCGTAAGGCTTATGACAAATAACCCTCTTAAGCTAAAAGCTTTCGAGGATTCTGACATCGAGGCTGTTGGAAGAGAACCAATTATTATAGAGGCTAAAAAAGAGAATCTAGGTTATCTAGAAACTAAAAGAGACCTAATGGGGCATATGCTTCAAAGATAAAAAAAAGCCCCGATCATATTGATCGGGGCTTTTTTTTAACCCTCAACCTCAGGCATTTGGCAATCTTCTCCGGGCACTCGGCCACAAACATTGCATTCTCCCATTTCATTTTTGATCATAGGATTATTTGATGCACAAGAACCTCTAAATTCCTGTCCAGTAAAAATATGTCTAATATTGATTAAAAGAAAAGCTATTCCGAAAGCTCCTCCGATTACAATAAATGTGCTTAAGAACTCCATTAAATTAGTTTTTAAAGGATCAAAAAAGGTCATAAAAGGTTTTAACCTTTATCTTCGCAAAAATACATTAAAAAAATGGAATACTTAAAATACCAAGATAAAATGACAGCTTTTGGGCGTTTGCTTAAAATCATGGATGAATTGAGGGAAGAATGTCCTTGGGATAGAAAACAAACTTGGCAGTCGCTTCGTAATTTGAGTATAGAAGAAATGTATGAATTAGCTGACGCCATACTTGAAGAAGATGCAGAGGAAGTAAAAGAAGAATTAGGTGATATTTTGTTGCATATGGTCTTTTATGCAAAAATTGCCGAAGAAAAGGAATTATTTGATATTTCAGATAGTTTGCAATTTGTCTGTGAGAAACTAATTGCAAGACATCCACATATTTATGGAGATGTAAAAGTAAGCGGCGAAGAAGATGTAAAACGGAATTGGGAACAATTGAAGCTTAAAGAGGGGAAGAAATCTGTTTTACAAGGTGTTCCAAAATCTTTACCTGCCATGGTGAAAGCATACAGGATGCAAGAGAAAACAGCTCAGGTTGGTTTTGAATGGGATAACAAGGAACAGGTTTGGGATAAGGTAATGGAGGAGATTAATGAATTTAAAGAAGAACTTGTCAGCGGAGATCAAGCAAAAAAAGAAGAAGAATTCGGGGATCTTATTTTTTCATTAATTAATTATGCCAGATTTGAGGGCATAGATCCCGAAACTGCTTTAGAACGAGTAAATAAAAAATTCAAACGGCGATTCGAATATATCGAGGCTGAAGCATCCAAGCCATTGGATAAAATGTCTTTAGAAGAGATGGATACCTTATGGAATGAGGCTAAACATAAAGAAAGGTGATATTTTTAGTTTCTTTTGTTAAATTTGAGAATCAAATAAGTGTAGGAACAAATGAAGAAGATTGAACTGGATATTGTAGCGTTATCTCAAACTGTGGCGCAATCAAATAATTATGCCATTGTTTTAGGTGAAAAGGAGGGCAGCAGAAGACTTCCGATAATTATCGGTAATTGTGAAGCTCAGTCTATTGCCTTGGCACTCGAAGGTATGCAGCCCACTCGTCCATTGACACATGATTTAATCAAAAATATTTTTGGCACATTCGCGATTGAACTCAAAGAGGTTATAATTAATAATCTGTTAGAAGGTATTTTCTATGCAAGACTTATTTGCTCATTGAATGGAGAGGTTTTCGAAATCGATGCACGTTCATCTGATGCTATCGCATTGGTAGTAAGGCATGAGTGCCCAATCTATACCTATGAGTTCATACTTGAAGCTGCAGGTATAGAGTTCAAAGATATGGATGAAGAGCACGCTGATGCTTCTAGTGACGTTAAAGGTGAAAAGTTGGAGGTTGAATTAAGTTCTTCTGAGGATAGTAGCGATTCAGAATACTCTAACTTTACGACAACTAAATTGAAAAAGATGCTTGCTGAGGCGATTGAAAAAGAGGATTATAGGGCAGCTGCTTTGATTCGAGATGAAATGAAGAATAGGTAAAAAAAGAGGGACATTTTGTGTCCCTCTTTTTTTATATAGATTTAATAGTTTCTAAAGTTAGAGTATTC
>JAQXAY010000125.1 GCA_029252685.1 Saprospiraceae bacterium
GTCCTATGGATTAAATTTGCCTCTGAATTTAATCATAATTTAATATATGGATGTATACCTCTATCTTCGAGATTGAGGCCTTACTCTAAATACTTCAGCTATGAAATCTCCTGTACTTATTTTACTACTTTTTTTTGGAATACATGCATATGGACAACACAACTTGTGCCTTGAATTCCAAGTATATCCTACAGGTATTATCCCATCAATAGGAATAGCTAAGCAGCTAGGAAACACCTCAGAATTACAGTTTAGAATTGGAGCAAATATTCTTGACCATAAGGATTTTGGAGTTCAGGATAGTGAAAAGGGTATAGGTTTTGGAGGGAGCCTAGGTTATAGAATTTTTAAAACATCGGACAGGAATAAATTCTATTTAGGCTTGCGTACAGATCTTTGGAAAAATAAAATCGACTGGAGCAGTGGAACTCAACCTATCATTGCCCGTGGAGAATCTCAAATTCTTGTGCTGCAACCGACTGCAGAAATTGGCTATCGCATCTCTAAATTTAAAAAGCAATGGTTCATCCAACCCGCTATTTCATTTGGCAGAGAATTCAATATACAAACCATCGGCGCTGAAATAGGTCAAGGCTGGATTCTGTTAGCAGGTCTATCTATAGGCATATGATCCTCTAAGCACCTTGAAATCAGCACAAAGTTCAATTTTCATTTTACCGAAACATTACTCAAGATCTTTGATGAATTTATGGTAAATCAAATTAACTTTGCCATCTGCATAGAGATTTTTATCGCTAAAACTGATAACAAACACGGCAACAAGCTGACTATCAAGCAAGCATAAATTTAAGCAACATTATCGCTTCTAACTATTAAAGGAGCAATAACTAAATTGAAACTAAATAACTATGGATTATTTTAAAGAATCCTTGAATCTTCACAGACGTTTAAAGGGAAAGATCAGAGTAAATCCAAAGATCGATGTAAGAACAAAAGAAGACTTGTCTTTGGTATATTCCCCTGGAGTAGCTGCACCTTGCAAAGCAATTGCGGAAGACGTTGAAGCGGTATATGATTATACAATTAAAAGTAACACCGTAGCGATAGTGACGGACGGTTCTGCTGTACTTGGACTTGGAAACATTGGACCACATGCTTCTATTCCTGTAATGGAAGGTAAAGCAATGCTATTTAAAAGATTTGCAAACATTGATGCATTTCCAATTTGCTTAGACACACAAGATGTGGATAAAATTGTTGAAACTGTTAAACTAATTGCTCCTGTATTTGGTGGAATTAACTTGGAAGATATTGCAGCTCCTAGGAGCTTCGAGGTGGAAGAGAGACTTCAAGATATAGGCATACCTGTTTTTCACGATGATCAGCACGGTACAGCTATTGTTGTACTTGCAGGCCTTATCAATGCAGCAAAGGTTGTAAATAAAAATCTTTTTGACCTGAAGGTTGTAATCAACGGTGCAGGAGCGGCAGGAATTGCTATAGCCAAACTTCTTCGTTGTGTAAATATGGAAGATACACAAAGCTGTGTGTCTGTAAAAGACGTTATCCTTTGTGATAGTAAAGGAATCGTACATAAAGACCGAGACAATCTAAATTCAGCTAAGCAAGAAATTCTAAAATATACAAACGCTAGTAACAAACAAGGAACATTGAGAGATGCCCTTGTGGATGCTGATGTATTTATAGGTGTAAGTGTAGGTGACCTACTGACAGCAGAGGATGTGCGAACAATGGCCGAAAAGTCTATTATTTTCGGTTTGGCAAATCCAATTCCTGAGATCATGCCTGAAGAAGCTATTAAAGGTGGCGCTGCTATCGTTGGAACAGGTCGTTCAGACCTCCCGAATCAGATCAACAATGTACTTGGATTCCCTGGAATATTCAGAGGAGCACTTGATGCAAGAGCAAAGCAGATATCTAATGGGATGAAATTAGCAGCGGCATTCGCCATTGCTGACCATATCACCAATCCTACTGCAGACTGTATCATCCCTCCAACATTGAATGAGTCAGTTGCATGGAAGGTTGGAAAAGCTGTTCAGGAAGTAGCAATAAAAGAACAAAAGGATAATAGTTAAGAATTAATTTTCTATACCACCTCCGGGTCTTTGATTGATTCGGAGGTTTCCTTCTGCTACCAAATCTTCATTGTTATCTTCTGTAGCAGATGCCTTACCAAAAAGGATTGACGTACTTGCATAAGAAGAGCCAAAAGTATCCGCAAGGTTTACAACTTGTTCCAAAGCATTCATGATTTGAAATTCGTTTAAATAACTTAGAGGATGTGAAAATACTGAGATCACGTATTCGTTATAAAGCCCATACTTTGCATCCAATGCAGTATGAAAGTTAGCCTCCAACATACGTTCCCATTCTTCTGAACCTATTTCATCTCTATTTACTACCGGTGTGAATATACGCATGCGATCAGCAGCATCATCTGCGAAGACAAGTACCCAACGATCAGAGAAGTTGACCATCCAAACGCCCTCATCACCTTCAACCTCAAGGTCCAATTTCTTAAATACTTTTTCGACTTTTCGCTCACTCATATGTTGAGCATTGGCAGGCACGAATGCAAAAGTGGATGCGAGTAGCACCACTAGAAGTGTTAGTGTTTTGTTCATGTTCATTAGTTTTGTGTTAATAATATAACCTTAATACAAGAACCACGATGTCTTGAAATTTACATTATAATTCTATGAACTCTGATTTTCGGAAAACAGTAAAAAACAAGCTTTTTTCGGGACTAATACGGAATTACAACTATTCGAACGTAGGAATAGCTTAAAATAACTTAATTTACGGGAGCTATTTTCAATTCGGTCAAACCATTACCACTTGATTAAAACTATACTTTAATGAAAAAACCAGTTTTAACACTCTTCACACTTCTGCTGCTAGTGAATAGTATGACAGCGCAGACTCAAAAAACTGCAGGCCAGATATTCTCAGAAATACAGAAACTAAATACTGTAGGAACCGTTTTATTCGTCGCTGCACATCCAGATGATGAGAATACCCGCATGATTTCATATCTATCAAACGAAAAGCATCTAGATATAACCTATCTATCCCTTACCAGAGGAGATGGTGGTCAAAACCTTATTGGCTCGGAGATCAGAGAATTGTTAGGTATAATTCGTACGCAAGAACTACTCGCAGCAAGACGAGTGGACGGAGGTAAACAATTATTTTCACGAGCAAATGACTTTGGATACTCTAAGCATCCTGACGAAACCTTAAACATTTGGAATAAAGCAGAGGTGCTTGAGGATGTGATCTGGACGATAAGAAAGTTGCAACCGGATGTCGTGATTAATAGATTCAACCACAGAACGCCAGGATCGACCCATGGGCATCACACGTCCTCAGCAATGCTTTCAGTGGAAGCATTCAATATGGCAGGAAATCCTAGACTATTTCCTGAACAACTCGAGCATGTAAAACCATGGACTCCTAATCGTCTATTTTTAAATACTTCCTGGTGGTTTTATGGTTCAAGAGAAGCATTTGCAAAAGCAGATAAATCTAATTTATGTACAGTAGACGTAGGAAGCTACTACCCTATCCTTGGAAAATCTAACACAGAAATAGCTGCGGAAAGTAGAAGTATGCACAAATGTCAGGGTATGGGAAGAACACCTTCGCGTGGTAGTACTACAGAATACCTAGAATTGCTTGAAGGAAACATGCCTACTGATCAAACAAATCCATTTGAAGGAATAGATATGTCTTGGAATCGGGTCAAAGGTGGCAAACGCATTGGAGAACGAATTGCACAGATCCTGAAAACATACGACCTGATGGCCCCTGAAAAATCAGTGCCTGCACTTCTTGAGGTTCATGACATGATCTATATGATGGCAGATAATAAGTGGAAAGTACAAAAACTCAAGGAGGTTAAAGAAATAATCAAAAATGCCATGGGGCTCTACATCGATGTAATTATGGAATCTCCATATTCATCTCCTGGACAAACCCAAGCCTTAGATATAGAGATAACAAATCGTTCATCGATCAAAAGCAGACTCGTAAAAATAGAATACCTTCCTATGGGCAAGGATACACTATTGAATGCGGTGCTTGAAGAGAACAAGGTCTACAACCTATCTCGTCTTATTGAGATTCCGGAAGAAATGGAATACAGCAGCCCTTACTGGCTAAACGAAGCTCCAAAATTAGGCATGTACCAAGTCTCCGACCTTTTACTTCGTGGTCTGCCAGAAACACCAAGAGTACTGAAGGCTAGATTTTTATTTGAAGTACAAGGGGCTTATATAGCCTTTGAGAAAGACTTGGAATACAAATACACTGACAACGTAAAAGGAGAAATCTATCAGCCCTTTGAAATCCTGCCAGAAGCTTTCGTTCAGATTGAGGAGCCAGCTTTTATATTCGGTAATCAATCACCTAAACCAATGACCGTAACGGTGAAGGCAGGAATTGATAATTTTGAGGGAACCCTTAATCTAGATCTTCCTGATGGCTGGAGCACAACTCCTGCAGATTATCCAATTTTACTTTCTCGAAAAGGGCAAAGCGAAACCTTTGAATTTATGCTAAACCCTTCAGAGGAAGCATCAGAAGTTGAAATTTCTGCCTACATACAATCTAATGGTAAGAAATACGACCGATCATTGGCCCTAATAGAATACGACCATATACCTACCCAATCGATATTGCTACCCGCAACTTCGAAAGCCGTCAAAATCGACTTGCAGATAAATGGCAATAAAATAGCTTATATCATGGGAGCTGGAGATGAAGTTCCTTCAAGTTTAGAACAAATCGGTTATGAAGTTGACATCATAGAACCCAACACTTCACTAAAAGTATTGAAAGAATATGATGCATTGATTTTAAGTATACGCGCTTATAATACAATCAACGAACTACGTTTTATAAATCAAACACTTTTTGATTACGTAAAACAAGGAGGAACTATGATTGTCCAATATAATACTACCTGGGGGCTCAAGATGTCCAAAGATGAAATCCCTCCTCTACCCCTCAATATAAGCAGGAAACGTGTTTCTGATGAAAATGCAGAAATTAGAATTCTTGCTGAACGTCACCCTGTAATGAATTCACCAAATAAACTTAATGCTGGAGATTTCAATAACTGGGTTCAGGAACGAGGATTGTATTTTCCCAATGAATGGTCTGAAGACTATACTGCGATCTTATCCTGTAATGACAAAGGAGAGGATGCACTTAATGGAGGTCTCCTTGTCGCTGAACTAGGAGCTGGACATTACGTATACACCGGCCTTTCCTTTTTCCGAGAACTACCTGCGGGAGTACCTGGTGCATACAGACTATTTGCTAATATGATCGCTTTAGGTAAAAACAACAAAAATGACTGATTCAAATAAAAATAACCCACAAGAAAGCCCACCGCCTTTTCTTGGAACTTGGGACCGACTTTATAAGGTAATACTCGTCCTACACTTTGTATTACTGGTTTCCTTTTACCTCTTTTTTAATTACTTTTCTTAAGTCGCAAACATGGAATTAAGCACACTAGACTGGCTGATCATGCTAGGTACAATATTCGGAATCGTCGGCTACGGCATCTGGAAAACAAGATCAGTCAATAATGTAAAAAGCTTCTTATTAGGAGATAAGGACCTTAAGTGGTGGACTATTGGCCTTTCAATAATGGCGACACAAGCATCCGCTATCACATTTTTATCAACACCAGGAAAAGCGTTTCAAGACGGAATGGGCTTTGCTCAATTCTACTTTGGGATGCCAATCGCCATGGTTATCATTTGTGTATTCTTTCTGCCCATCTATTACAGGCTGAATGTATACACTGCATATGAATACCTCGAAAAGCGCTTCGACCTAAAGACAAGAATGTTCACTGCGCTTTTGTTTTTGATATCTAGGGGCCTTGCCGCAGGTATCACCATATTTGCCCCAGCAATCATTATGTCATCCATATTGGGTTGGCCATTAGAGCAAACCAATTTGTTCATCGGTGTACTCGTTATCATATATACCGTTGCTGGTGGAACAAAGGCAGTTAGTGTAACACAGAAACAACAAATGATCATAATCCTAAGCGGGATGTTTATTGCTGCTGGAGTTATAATCTACAAATTACCTACGGATATTCAGTTTACTGATGCCTTACACATTTCAGGTAAATTAGATAAGCTAGAAATTATAAACTTCAAATTTGATCTAACAGAAAAATACACCATTTGGACTGGACTTTTTGCAGGTGTATTTTTATTCTTGTCCTACTTTGGTACAGACCAATCACAGGTACAAAGATACCTCTCTGGTAAATCGCTTAAGGAAAGTAGACTAGGATTAATCTTCAATGGAATAATAAAGGGGCCTATGCAGATCCTTGTTCTTTTTGTTGGTATCCTTGTTTTCATCTTCTTTCAATTCAATGCAGCTCCCCTGCACTTCAATCCGGGAAATGTAGAGGCGGTATACGCTTCAGAAAATGCAGCTGAATTCAAGCAACTAGAAAAAGACCACCTTGAAGTTTTC
This sequence comes from Saprospiraceae bacterium, assembly GCA_029252685.1. Taxonomy (GTDB): domain Bacteria; phylum Bacteroidota; class Bacteroidia; order Chitinophagales; family Saprospiraceae; genus AM-2324. The sequence continues at coordinate 6,499 of JAQXAY010000125.1, forward strand.
AGCCAAAAACAAACTGCCATACGCGAGATGCTCGACAATATGGATCAGAATGAAGAGGCTGCACTTGAGCAAAGTATTGCAACTGTGCACGAACTTGATGCACAAGAAAAGGATCTTAGGAATGATGCACGTGAACTAATCAGCGCAACAGATTCTAACTTAGATACTGAAGACGGAGACTATATTTTCATCAACTTTATCCTAAACTACATGCCCATAGGGCTTATTGGATTGTTACTGGCAGTCATATTCTCAGCAGCGATGTCATCTACTGCTTCTGAACTGAATGCATTGGCCACAACGACCATGATAGATTTTTACAAAAGAACCTTCAATCCTAATAAATCAGACAGGCACTATCTTAATATGAGCAGAATATTCACAGTTGCCTGGGGATGTATTGCATTATTATTTGCGATGGTAGCGAGCTTATTTGACAATCTGATCGAAGCAGTGAATATCATTGGTTCTTTATTTTACGGAACCATACTTGGTATCTTCCTGACTGCCTTCTTCTTAAAATGGGTACGTGGAAACGCTGTGTTTGTGGCGGCGATAATCACAGAAACTATTATTGTTTGTATTTACTCCTTCACAGATATTGCCTTTTTATGGCTTAATCTAATCGGTGGCATACTGGTATTAATAATAGCAAGTATTCTCCAACTCATAATTGGTGATGATTCGGATCAAACAAAAAAAGCTGTAGCATAAAAAAAAGGGACTGTGAATCACAGTCCCTTTTTTTTTAATAAAGCTAAAATTACATCTTAGCTCCACCCATCTGTGCCTTACCTTCTGTACCAGAAAGCATTTTGTTCCACTCAGCAATAGACGCATTGTTCATACGAATATAAGAATCACTCCCAGCTTCTTTAGCCATCGTAGATGATTTCTTAGCAACCTGAATTGCTTCAGCGTAACGCTTTAATTTACCTAGGATAAGTGCCTCAACACGCAGTTGCCAGTACTTAGGAGACATTTCATTTGCTTTTGCAGCCCATTGAGCAGCTGTAGCCATATCATCATGGTCAGCATCCAAGTAGTATCTTGCAGCAAGGTAATAATCTCTAGCAGTTGGTCCTGCAAGTGTTTTTTCAATTGATGCAGCAACTACTGCATCTGTATCCATAGATACAGGAACTCTAACGATAGTGTTTTCCCATACAAGCTCCAAGTTACAAGAGCTCATAGTGATATCTTCTATCACAAACATCAGAGATTCAACAGTTGCATCAAGGTTGATAGGAGCAGTCTTCACAGTTGCTGCTACCTTAGCTTCATCCCATGCTTCTGGAGTTCCCCAGTTTTCTGTGTCCATATAGAAATAAACAGTCCATTCTGTTGCAGATGGTATTGTAAAGATCGAGTAGGTTCCAGCTGCTACAGCTTGACCATCAATCATTACATCTGTTGAGAAGGTAACCATTGAGTTTTTATTAGCACCTGTTCTCCACATTTTATCAAAAGGTACCAAACCGTTTTCTGCGAAAATAGTTCTTCCTTTTACACTTGGTCTTGAATACTCAAGTGTGATATCACACATTCCTACTTCTTGCATCATTGTGCATGAAGGGGATGGTGCTGGTGAAGTGATTTGAGCCTGAGCACTAACTGAAAATACTAGCGCCACAAGCGCGATAAACAAGTTTCTCATTACTTTAATAATTTGAATTGAAATAAAATGGTACTTAAATATATGAATATTAAAGGTTATCCTTAAAGTCTATACTCTAAAATCGACTTAAATGTATGATTAAACCTTCTTCTAGCACGTTCATTGGATACGAAACGTTCTGAATTGGAAGAGCTTGATGCTGAATAAATAGGTGGAACAATACCAAACTTATTAGCTATAATGTTATAATATTTGCCCTTTGAATATTTTTCACCAGAACTAAGATTATATATGCCTGCAAGTGGTTTTTCTAGATCAAGCTTATCCCAAGAATTTAGAATTTTTAAGATAATAGATATGATATCTTCTTGATGCACTAGATTAACAGTCTCTTCAACAGGGAAACTTGTTTCTTTTCCTGAAAGGCGGAATATCGGGTGTCTTTTGGGTCCTATAAGCCCAGAACAACGCAATATGCAATTTCGTTTTTCGAAGCGTTGTTGTATAGCTTCTTCCGCTAGAATCAACTCTTGACCTGATCGCTTATCAGCTTTTAGATTTGACTCCTCGTCCAACACTCCATTTTGCTGACCATAAACAGATGTACTCGAACAAAAAATAACAAAGGCCCTTGATGGAAGCTCAGAAAGTAAGATCTCGATTTTAGAAGAAAAATCTTCAACATTCGATGGAGGGATATTGATAATATAACAATCAGATTTCTTCAACTGCTTCTTCAGTGGCTCTCCTATATTCCATTCTATGGCTTCGACGCCCTTATGCCTAAGTAGTTTAGATTTATCAGCTTTGGTAGTACTACCATTAACTTCAAAGCCCTCCCGCTTGCATTTCTTTGCTAGCGGCAGACCTAACCATCCTAAACCTAATATTGTCACTTTCTTACTCATACTGATATTCAAAACAACCAATATCCGGATTGGTTGAGTCTCGATCCCTATCAGCGTAATCTTTTTGGATGGAAGAGATAAATTTAGCGCGTTCTTCAGCAATAGAAAGGCTATCTAATTCGTACAAATTTTCAGAAATATCCGCAAACAAAGTATCTGAAGATGAGGCGTTTATACATTCCAAGGTGAAATCATCAAAGAAATTAGGATAGGGTCCATCTACAGGATCAAGAATATCTTCTACTCGGACAATACAATGGTCAAAACGTACATTAAAATCAAAAAATGATTGGCCTTGGAAGAAATCGGTCATTGAAATCTCGTCTGAACTAGATCCCATTATTATACAATTCTCAAATCTTGCAAAGATTCCATTGGTCACAAATTCTGAACAAAATGGGTCAAGACAAGATCCATTTGATAGACTAAGTGCTCGACTATCAAACCCAAAACCATAATTTGCAATTGTACAATACTTAAAATTATAGTTACCACCATAGTTCAACTGAACAGCACGACCAGCATTTGCATAAAATAAATTATTCTCTGCCACTACCTTACTATGCCTAGTAAATATTGCTGGTCCCGAAGTATGATGAATACTTGTATTTTTGATGCTTAATTCCGAGGCAGAATCTGCAAAAACTCCGTAAAGTGAATTTTTAATTTCAGCATATTCAATTTCATTATTCTCACTATAAAGTCTAATACCTGCCCATTGGCCTGGTTCTTCTGCAAAAACCTCTTCGAGTCGATCCCCCTGAAACACTACTGGTTCATCCACTGTTCCTTCCACCTTCAACTGACCATCAGACAGTACAAAAATAGCGCCATCGTTATAAGCAAATATATCACCTTCTGCATCTTCACCTAAGGCAAGACCGCCATGTAAATATACTTCCGTCCCTGCTGGAATGTTAAGAGAACAGCTATCTATAAAAAGTATCCCGTAGATCACGTAAGGTTTGGGATCGTCCCAGGTGATTTCTCCAAAATCACAGGACAATAAAGAAAATGTCCCCTTGCTAAATCTAGAAGGAATATAATTCGCATTCTGCCCCCAAGCTTCTAATATAACCTGCTGGTCATTACCATTTGTCTCGAACAATAAACGCTCTGTTATTACAAATGGAGATTCTGAAACTGGTGCATCTGGATTAACAGTAACTTCTGTAAATATATAAATACTATCATTTGCAGGAACTTCAACATCTTGGGCAATAGCACCTGGAATACCATCTACATTTATACGAAATGAAGAAGATGTACCATTTTCTAACTGGATTTTGCTAATCTGAATCGCCTGGTCATTCCTATTGTATACCCGGATGTATCGGGTCGCAGAGCCCAATTCAGTAAACACTGTATCAAAACGTAAAGTATCCAACGAAAACTCTAGTTTCGCAGAATCATCCGTTATGAATCCCTCATCTGATTTACAAGATTCTAGAAGTAGTAGCCCAGCTATTAGACTAAAAATGAGTATAGATAAATGCCGCATTTGGTAAACTTATAGGTTTTAATCTAATTCTTTAATGACCAAACGCAAATTTATGGTTTAATTTTACTTTTTTTAACGCATGAATGATAAAGCCATCATAGATGTCATAATTCCTGCATTCAATGAAGCCGATTCAATTGCCAAAGTAATTGGGGATATCCCCAAAGAAATCGTGAGAGAAATCATTGTATGTGACAATAATAGCACCGATAATACGGGTCAAGTTGCTACTAATGCAGGAGCAAAGGTCCTACTTGCAACAAAAAAAGGATATGGTTCCGCTTGTCTAAAAGGATTGGATTATTTAGCACAACAAAGCACCCCTCCTGATATTGTTGTTTTTATAGATGGAGATTATTCTGACTATCCCGAACAACTTCCCTTATTAATTGAACCTATACAATCTGAACAAGTAGATCTTGTTATTGGATCACGAGCCTTAGGCAAGCTCGAAAAAGGTTCGATGACGCCACAACAAGTATTTGGCAATTGGCTAGCAACAAGTTTAATAAAACGAATCTACGGATATCACTTTACAGACCTTGGTCCGTTCAGAGCAGTCCGATATAAAAGCTTGCTTAAGATCAATATGCAGGACCCCGACTTTGGCTGGACCGTTGAAATGCAGGTAAAAGCAGCCAAACTCGGCATGAATTGTAAGGAAATAGCCGTAAATTATCGTCAAAGAATCGGAGTATCTAAAATATCCGGCACTATTAAGGGAACAATACTCGCTGGCCACAAAATACTATGGACAATATTCAAATTAATCTAGAAACCCTCAAAGAGATATGAATCTTCTGTATTACATCATACTGATTATCTACACCCTAGCGCTTAGCTATATCACGATCTATTGCCTCATGCAATTCACCTTGCTATTTCATTACCTGAAACACCATAAACAACAGGAATCAAAAGACACAGAAGAAACCCCTCCTCTAGAATGGCCATTCGTAACCATACAACTGCCTATATTCAATGAACGTTTTGTAGTAGAGCGCCTCATTGATAATATCTGCAAAATGGACTATCCCAAAGATCGTTTTGAAATACACATCCTAGATGATTCAACAGATGACACCCTTGAAGTTTGTGCTCAAAAGGTAGAGGAATATAAAAAATTGGGCTTCAATATTGAACAAATAAAACGAGTAGAACGCACTGGATTCAAAGCGGGGGCATTGCAATATGATATGGACCTTGCGAAGGGAGAATTCCTAGCTATTTTTGATGCAGATTTCCTTCCGAATTCAGACTTTCTAAGAAAGACTATCCCACATTTCAAGAATGAAAAAGTTGGTGTGGTTCAAACACGCTGGGAGCATATCAATGAGGACTATTCATTGATTACAAAACTTCAAGCATTACAATTAAATGTACACTTTTCCGTCGAGCAGCGCGGAAGAAAAGCGGGAAATTACCTCTTACAATTTAATGGAACTGGGGGTATTTGGAGAAGATCCGCAATCGAAGATGCTGGTGGCTGGCAAGCAGATACGCTTACCGAAGACCTTGACTTAAGTATTAGAACACAACTCAAAGGATATGAGATTGTCTATCTAGAAGAGGTGGGATCTCCTGCGGAATTACCTGCAGAGATGAATGGACTCAAGTCTCAACAATTTCGTTGGATGAAAGGAGGTGCAGAAACAGCAAAGAAGATGCTTCCAAGTATTTGGAGATCAAATCTAAAACTTAGTCAAAAAATTCATGCTAGTTCACACTTACTGGGCTCCTCCATATTTGTTGTCATCTTGATAGCAGCATTGAGTTCTATTCCATTACTTTTCATACTTCCCGAACTTAAACATATACCATTAGGTGTATATACCTATTTCATGCTGGGTTGGCTTTCAATTATATCTATCTATTATATAGCTAATGTTAGAGCCTTTTTCAATACGGATAGCTACTCAAAAAAAATCATAAAATTTGCTGTCTTATTCCCATTATTCCTCGGTCTTTCGATGGGTTTATCCCTACACAACAGCATTGCTGTCATACAAGGATTTAAAGGTAAAAAGTCACCATTCATTCGCACCCCAAAGTTCAATCTTAAAACAGTAAAAGATAAGATCAATTCAAATACCTATCTCGCTAAGCAAATTCCTACCTCTACAATCATTGAGGGATTACTTGCATTGCTATTTGCTTGTTCATTGGCTTATGGCCTTTATACTGGGCAAAGGACTTTCCTTGTCTTTCATTTTCTATTGACAATCGGGTTCGGAAGTATTTGCTTCTACAGCATTAAACATTTACAGTTAAGAAAGTGATGATGGAAGGACTATTGCAAAGGATTCAGTCCAATAGAACATATAACACTAGCTTACTATTGGTGTTTATTGGCTCGATCCTTCTGATCAATTACAAGCTCGAACAGTCCGATTTCCTGTATCTAATGCTAGCATTTAGTGTAGCCAATTTGATATACTTTTTTGCCCTAAAAAGTGCTGACTGGAAGCTTTGGCTTTACGCCAGTATTGGCCTTCGCTTCTTGTTGATATTTGCCTTCCCTAATTTATCAGACGACATCTATCGTTTTATATGGGATGGCCATCTACTAAACCTAGGTTTTGATCCCTTTGAATATGTCCCAAGGTACTATTTCGATAAGCAAATAGAACCCACTATCCTTCAGGAGTCCTTGTATTTTAAACTAAATTCTAAAGACTATTTCAGCGTATACCCACCCTTTGCTCAGCTGATTTTCTTCATCAGTACTAAAATTGCTGGAAGCAATATTTTCTTGGCGAGTATAATAATGAAAGCCTTTATTTTCGCAGCCGAAATAGGAAGTATATCTCTGATTATCAAACTACTCAAGCAATGGAAACTCCGTCCAGAAAAGATACTTTTATACAGTCTAAATCCATTGATCCTCATAGAACTGAGCGGCAATATTCATTTTGAAGCCTTTATGATTTTTTTCTTTCTAGCTGCTTTGCACTATTTGACTAAAGGCAAATACTTTCAGGCAGCCTGCTTCATGTCCTTCTCCATTGCCTCAAAATTGATCACTTTAATTCCTCAAGTATTTATCATCAAAAGGATGGATACTAAAAATCTGTTCTACTATGGCTTCAGTGTTTTAACGGTATTATTTCTTTGCTTCTTACCACTTTATAGCAGTGAATTCGCAACTAATTTTAGTTCGAGCTTAGACCTTTATTTTAGAAATTTTGAATTCAATGCAAGTATCTATTTCGTAGTCAATGGACTAGTAGAAATGATCTTAGGATATGGTTTGATTTCAATTGTTGGACCCAGCCTAAGCATATTGACGGTATTGCTTATTATAATACTAGCCATACGAGACAAAGAATCAAACTATAAAAGCTTTACAAGACTTAGTTTTTGGGCGATGTGCATATACCTTATGTTAAGTACAACGGTCCATCCCTGGTACCTTGCATTACCTATAGCACTAGCAGTATTCACAAATTATAGATTCATATACCTTTGGTCATTCCTGGCTTTTTTGAGTTACAGCAAATACAGTGTATTTGAAGATTACTATTACATCTTGGTAATAGTTGAGTATATCTCGGTATACAGTATACTACTTTGGGAGTGTAGAAATCTACTTATAGCCCGCAGCTTGAAGGTTAAATAATTCCGCATATTTCCCGCCTTTTTTGATCAGGCTATCATGCGATCCATATTCCAACTTCTGTCCATGCTCTAGAAAGAGGATTTTATCTGCCATACGAACGGTAGAAAACCTATGAGATATAAGTACTGCTATTTTGTCCTCAATCAGCTCAGCAAAACGAAGAAATACCTGATGCTCTGCTCGCGCATCCAAAGCAGAGGTTGGCTCGTCCAAAATGAGGATCTGTGAATCTCTCATGTAGGCTCTTGCAATGGCTATCTTTTGCCACTGTCCTCCTGACAATTCAACACCACTTTTGAATCGTTTACCTAGGATTTGATCATATCCAGGTTCAAAACTTTCCACAACCTCTTTGGCTAAACTTTTATAAGCGGCAGACTCGATCTTATCTTGATTATTTAGTTCTCCAATATTTCCTACAGCAATATTCTCTCGTACAGACATCTGGAGCTTTTGATAATCTTGAAAGATAATACCCACAGCGTTCCTAAGGTCACTTAACTTATAATCTTTGATATCCACACCATCTATAAGAATACGGCCCTCTGTGGGATCATAAAGTCTTGAAAGAAGTTTTACGATAGTAGTCTTACCTGCACCATTTTCTCCGACCAAGGCAATTTTTTCACCTGGGTTGATTATAAAAGAAAGGTTTCGAATCGCATATTGCTCAACACCATCATACTTGAAACTGACATTCTCGAATTCAATCCCTTTCGTGATATTACTAGGCAATACTTTTGCGGTAGCATGGTCACTAATATTTGGCTTGATTGCAAAAAAATCAAAAAGATCCTGCAGGTACAATGCGCTATCTGCAATTCTAGTTATACGTACCGTAAAAGCTTGAAGCATACTCCGCATTCTACTAAATGAACCTGCAAGGAAGGTAAGGGTACCAACCGTGATTAATAAATTAAGTGTTTGGATTAGAATAAATACATATGCCCCATAATAGGCAAGCGTTCCAATAAGGGATAAACTAGCGCCTACCCAAGCTCTTTTGATCGCAATCTTTTTATTCTCTATAAAATATCTATCGGCAAGTTTTTTAAATCGCTCAGAAATAAAATCCTGAAGGTTAAAGACCTTGATTTCTTTCGCGGACTCATAACTAACCCCAAGGTATCTAAAGTAATCTAACTCTCTGCGCTCGGGTGTCCATGACCGAGTCAGGCTAAACTGTTTTGCATTGAAAAAAGCTTCTCCTAAGAAGTTTGGGATCACCGCCAGAGCAAGGATTAGAATCAACCATGGATTAAAAAATAGAATTCCCGCTCCCAAGAATAGAAGGGTTATCAAATCCTGTAACTGTTCTAATACCATAGACATCAGAACAGACCTATTGACCGTTTGCCTACGAGCTCTTTCCATTTTATCATAAAATTCGGAATCTTCAAATTGATACAAATCTAAAGTTGCAGCATGCTGAATCATTTCAACGGAGGTCTTATTTGAAAATAGATCTCCCAACAATGCATCTATCAAACTAATCTGTCGATTTAGAATTTCAGAAATAATTGCAAGACCCAATTCAATCCCCAGATAGGTCCAAAGTAGACTAGTATCTAAACTTGGGCTATCCGAAATGAGGTCGAGGACTGTATCTATAATTTCCTTACCTACATATAGCATACTCAAAGGTAAAGTTGCCTTTATTACCCTAAGTACTATATTCAGCGTTGCATAACGCTTGCTCGTCGCCCAAATCATCTTAAAGAAGGGGATCAAGTTTTTATAAGAAGAAAATTGATTTTTGAATCTCTTTTTTAGACCTTTTTCAATCATATTTGTTGTCATTAAGATGGATACCTAAAAACAAGGTAATGACGAATAAGTTTTTGAACAACAGAACAGTCTTAAATAATTTATTATCTAAAAGTCTTGATGGACTAAATGCAGAACGAGAGCAAGAAAGAAAACACTTTCAAGACTGGGTTTTACGCATGCCATTGAATGAGCGAAAGAAAGAAGGCTACAGCTGGTTCCCTCTTGAAATTCAGAGAAAAGGCTATACTATTGGAGGAAGAGCTTTTATAATCTTCAACCGAATCAATGAGCTTGGAAAGGCTCATAAATTTAGAAGTGGAAATACCGTTCGCCTATTTACTCAATATGCTTCAGCTAATAAAGCTGAACAGAATGGAGTAATTCATTTTGTGGAGAAAGATAAGATGAAGGTAATCCTATCTTCTAAAGACCATCCAGATTGGATAGACAAAGGCATGTGTGGTATTGATCTCGGTTTTGAGGAACGAACCTATGTGGAAATGACTAAAGCACATAAACGCGTTGCCTCGGCAGAAAAAAACAGACTTGCAGAGATAAGAGATATTCTTTTAGGCTTTAAAACTCAAGAGGCTCGCAAACATTCTAGCATACAGATTGAACAACTAAATGCCTCTCAAAATAATGCCTTAAACGATTTGGTGGATAAAAAACTGGTGAGTATCATTCATGGTCCTCCAGGGACAGGGAAAACCACAACCATAGTAGAAGCTGTCCGTGAATTGGTTAAAGGGATGAATAATCTTCTACTCTGTGCTCCTTCAAATACGGCAGTTGACCTTCTAACAGAACGATTGGCATCGGAAGGCGTTTCAGTGCTTAGAATTGGAAATATATCTAGAGTAAATGAAGAATTAATCATGCATACTCTAGAGGCCAAATTGGGTACGCACCCAGAATCAAAGACCCTAAAAAAGATTCGTAAAGATGCCGCTGAGGCAAGAAGAAAAGCAAGGCGGTTTAAACGAAACTTTGATCGAGAAGCATATATGGAGCGAAAAGGGCTTTTCCAGGAAGCAGCAGAACTCGAAACATGGGCTAACCAGTTGGAGCGAAGACTCGTTGACCAAATCATCAGTAGTTCACAAGTGATCTGTTGCACATTAGTTGGAGCGAATGACAGGGTATTAGAAAACATGGAATTTCCCATGTGTATTATTGATGAGGCAGCGCAGGCACTCATGCCCTCATGCTGGATTCCTATTGCAAAATCATCAAAAGTAGCTTTAGTCGGAGATCCTTATCAATTACCTCCAACGGTCAAGTCTGATAAGGCGAGAAAGTTGAAATTTGAAAAAACACTTTTGGAATATGCTCTAGAAAGGATGGGTCAAGCCAATCTATTAAATATACAGTATAGAATGAATGAAAAGATAATGCACTTTTCTAACATTCAATTTTATGGCGGTGCATTAAAAGCTTCTGAAAAAGTTGCACAAAGCAGGTTGAAGATAAGCGACAATAAACCCTTGCAATTTATTGATACCGCTGGCTGTGGCTTTGAAGAAAAAATAAATTCCTCTTCCAAAAGTCGCTACAATCCCGAAGAATTTTTAATCATAAGAGAACACCTGCTGCAGTTAATAGAAGCGTGTAAAATAGAGGGTGACCAGACTGAGATTGCAATAATATCACCTTATAAAGAACAGGTTATGCATATATCCGATACCTTGGCGGATGATGCTGAACTATCGGCCCATAGAATTATAGTAAGTACTATTGATGGTTATCAAGGACAAGAAAAAGATGTTGTTTATCTTTCTTTAGTTCGATGTAATGAAAAGGGAGCAATTGGTTTTCTCAAAGATTATCGCAGAATGAATGTTGCGATGACAAGAGCTAAGCGGATGCTTGTTATGGTTGGTGATAGTGGCACCATATCTCAGGATGAGTTCTATTCAAAATTCCTAGATTATGTGGATAAAGAACAAGCCTACCGATCTGCTTGGGAGTTTATCCAATAAAAAAACCGAATCAGAAATTCTGATTCGGTTTTTAGTGGTTACTAATCGATTAGTATGACCACAGATCCTGTTCCCAGTTGAAGATTTCATTTCTGATCTTCTCACCTTCATACAGAATGTCTATACCACTAAGGTAATCTTTCAGACGTTCATTGAACTCATTTTCCTTTTTATAGATATAAGAAGAAAAATATCTGAATTCTAGAATATCCTCCCATGATAAAGGAGATGCACCATTACCTGGATTAAATGCACGTTCACGAGCAAGAACTTCTCTTGCGTTCGGGTAGTACACCCAGAATAAAGGCTCTTCATAAGCGAATGAACCATCATCTTCGTTCAATACATCCTTGATAGGAGCAATTCCTAAGATACGTACACGCATCTCAGACGACTCTTCATCGAAGAACCAAATCTCTTTGATACGGAAACGCTTTATATCTTCTGGATTGATATCATTTCGTGTAACCTCCATTTTCTCCTCATAAGTTTCGATATCGAATGTGATAACGGTATCAATCTTAGAGGCTTTAGAAGCTACTTCTTCTTTTGTTAATGGGTAGGTGAACTTATCGTCATCTGTTCCATAAACAGTTATCTCACCGCTTGTTGCGGCTTCCATAAGGATGTTAAAAAATGGACGTTCAGGATAAGCAAAAGACTTATTCATTTTTTCACGAACATCAATAACTCTCCAAATTTTACGCTGCCAAAGTATATCCGCTTCGCGAACATGGTCGTATGGCAATACGCGAGATTCAACAACTAATTTTTCCTCAACAACACCATCGATTACAGGACGTGTGTCTAAGGGGTCACCTGATTCAGTTGTCACACCGGTTGGAGTACCTTGTGCAAACACTCCAAGTGGAAGTGCAAGAATCAAAAGAGACAGCATGAAACCTAATACATTAAGAGTCTTCTTCATTATACAGCAATTTTAATATAAGACCGGATTTAAACCATCCGGTCTTATGAGAAGAATTAATTTTATCTGATAGTAAATACCATAGATGGCAGGCTACGACCTGCAGGGTCACCTGGACATTTACCTTTTATATTTCTAAAATAGTACGTATCACCTGGCTTAGCCTGTGTTACTAGACGCTTAGCTTTTGTGTTATACTTTGCACCTTTGTTAGGAGCAGTAACAGGATCTTGACGACTTGCTATTCTAACGAGGTCATACTCCTGAATATTACATCTTGCATCAAAATCAAAGTTTTTCAACTCGGCTATCACACCTTGGTACGCTTTGAACGTTCCGTTACCCATATTACCTTCATGAATACCTGGAGCTAGTGCAGGTACTGGATCTGGAATACGCTTAACACGGAAAGGTACTTTTACTGGCTTAGGTCCTCCTGTAACGGTAACATAAGTAAACTTATTTCCCGTCGGCTTTTTAGCAACTACAGAATATGAACTTCCTTTTACTCGTTCGATGGACGCTTGTCCTTCACCCGTCATCTTTACGTTAATGGCATTAGAGTTAATACCCGCTGCAGAAACTGTAACTGGATTTTTAACACCAACATAGAATACATTCATCTTGTCTGCTGCTACAGCAATAGATGGCTGACCTACCTCAAACTCAAATTTTTGCTCGTAAGAATCAGTTTCCTGAGTAAGTGGGTTAGTTACATCAATCTTAACGTTGTAAGAGTTTGTACCTAATCTACCTCCTGTAGTTGAGAAAGCACCTTTACCTTCTTCCATAGGAACCTCTTTACCATTTACAAAGATCTTTGTAGATTCACTTGCAGCAGTAGAGAAAGCAGAAAGGAAGATATCAGCCTCATATTTCTCACCTTGGAGAACATAGCTTGATTTAGCAGAAGCTACTGGGAAGAATGCATCAAACTTGATGATTTGTCCTTTTGACTCTGCAAACATCTCATTCATTACTGCAGAAGCTGAAGTTTTAGCATCTGCCTGGAATGAACGAAGAATTGGAATTACTGCCGCTACAGGCATTTGACGGAACTTATAAGTAGACCAAGACATATTCTTGTCTGCTTTTTTAAGGTTCAAATTTGCATTCCAATTTTCAATATTATCACCAAGAGGCATTGATTTTACCAATTGCTCTTGCTTTTCAGGTGAAACTAAACCTTTTAAGGCATCTCTAGTCTCAATGATTTTATCATAAATCTGCGGGCCTAATGGATCTATACCTTTCTTTGGTTGACCATCAACTAGCATACGAGTGGTAATATCTTTATTCTTCTTATCCTTTGGTATATTAGAACCCGGTTTTTTCGGATCTTCCTTACCAGCAGCCTCGAATATATCATCGTATATATCTTCGATGTATTTATCGAAATTATCAGCGATCAATTTAGCTTCAGTTGCTTTAGTAAGAGCAATTTGCTTAAGAGTATCACCTTCGTATGCTTCCGCTTCCGCTTGAATCGCTGCAAGTACTTTTTCATTACTTTTTGTTACGATTTCATTAGAAGTAAGCATACTTTTCTCCAATGTAAAGAATGCGTTCATTACAGAGGCAGAAACATTTAACGCAAGCAGTGCTGTCAAAACCAGATACATCAGGTTGATCATCAGCTGCCGCGGTTCCTTAGGAATTGACATGGATCTTTTTTTTAGTGATTAAAAAATAATTTGACTCAATACTGATTAGTTCTTACCGATGTTAGACATCGCGTTAAGTACGTTACCGTATACTGAATTCAAAGATCCAAGATTCTGGTTCAAAGCAGCCAATTGGTCTTTGTATGCTTTAGTATCTTCAACAGAATCACTTAGGTCTGCCATTGCCTCGTTCAAACGAGTATAAAAGCTTCCCATAGCTCTAACCTGCTCAGAAGTTCCAGAGAAATCAATTTCTTGAAGTGCTTTCAAAGAAGAAAGCGATGCTGACATTGTCTTAAGCTCATCTAGCATTCCGCTAAGATTAGATTCAACAACCTCAGAGTTTAGTCCTTTATTCATGTCACCCATGTCACCAGCTGTAAGTGGCGCTATGTTTGATTCATAGTCTGCTAATCCTGGGTATAGTTTCTCCCAGTAATAATCTTTATCTGGTCCGATAACACCTAACATTAAGAAGATTAATGCCTCTACACTCAAACCTACGATAAGCATCTCAGATGCATATGGCCAAGACTGAAGCTTGAAAAGTGCTCCCATAAGTACAACTGCTGCACCGGCACCAATGATCAAGTTCTTAGCGTATTTAAAACCTTTAGATTTTACAAAACTCATTTTCTTAGAATTTAATTTTGATTAGTCAATGGATATTTAAAATAATTGCTGTATTCATCCTTACAATTAGATAAAAACAAAAAGTTACATCTAAAGGAGAATTTTTTTTCAACAAAAAAAATGACGAGAATTTATGGATGTCAGTTGGGTATACTGACATCCATAAAATAGATTTGAGGTCTACTAGAAATCGTCGATAGATCTACCTAGGAATGTAAGTGCACAACGGAAACCAACATATGATTTAGTCGTATCTTCATATTCCCAGTGACGTGTACCTGTCTGTAGGAAGAACATAACATCTTTCCAAGATCCACCACGGATTACTTTTCTTTTATATGCAATTGGATCGTCATCTTTAGAATCGTAACGAATATCCGGATTCAGATCATGAAGGTGTGCGTAAGCTCCAGCTTCGTAAGAAGACATTGTCCACTCAGCAACATTACCTGCCATATTGAATAGACCATAGTCATTCGGGAAGTAAGCATCTGCCTTTACAGTGTACAAACCACCATCTTCTGGATAGTTACCACGACCAGGCTTGAAGTTTGCAAGCAAACATCCTTTAGCATTTCTGATGTAGTAAGCTCCCCAAGGGAAAGGTGCTAAATCATGTCCACCTCTTGAAGCATATTCCCACTCGTGCTCAAATGGTAAACGGAAATCCTCCGTATTCACACCATCTGCAGCATAAGAATTCCATAATTTTGTTCTCCAAAAACAAAAAGCATTAGCCATAGACCAGTTTACACCAACTACAGGGTAGTTGTCAAATGCTGGGTGCCAAAAATAGTTACGAGTCATTGGCTCATTATATGAGTAAGAGAAGTCACGTATCCAAACCATTGTATCTGGATAAACATTTACCTCTTCTTCAATAATGAAATTCCTTCTTGGAGATTTGCCTTTATCATGAGCAGCTTTTTTCCAATCGAACCATTGGTATTCATATTCTAGCTTACTCACATCAAGTTCTTTTTTACCTGCAAACTTATTGTTGCCTGTATAGAACATTTCTTCTAATTCTTCTGATTCCCAATCGATTTCAGCGTACCAATCGATATAGGTCTCACTTCCATCTTCTGACTCATACGTATTATCTAAAGTACTATGAGCAATAGAGTCCTTAACCCAATATACAAACTGACGATACTCGTTGTTTGTTATTTCAGTTTCATCCATGTAGAAACCTTGGATTGAAATTGATTTAGGTCTTTGAACAAATGTGTTGGAGATGTCCTGGTCACTGTTTCCGATATGTAATGTTCCAGATGGGATATAAACCATTCCGTATGGGTTTATGCCATTCCATGCTGGACGATCAATTACACCTAATAATTGACCATTTTCGCGAGATCCGCAAGACATTACTAATATAAGTAATGTGAATGCGAAAGATGTCTTTAATAAATTCTTCATTTTACACCCGAGTTTTCCTTCATTTTGATAAGAGTCCGTAAATATAGTTCCTTAATCATTTATCACAAAATGAAATTTTTAAAATTTCGAAAATATCAGTTAAAACTTCAGATTTCAGCCTAAAAAAGAATGAAAATCTAATGTTTTACAGCGATTTATAAAATTAAACAAATTGTGAAGGGCAGATTAAGGCCCTCAGAAACCTATATATTAAATGCTATATATTAGCAATTTTAATCAGATACTAAACTAACGATTAATGCATAAAACAACAATTTATTGCTGTTAAATTCAACTTTTGTAGCGTTGATTATAAATAATTGGGGGTAGCTTACCTTTCCACACCGCTTTTCCAAGGTCATATCTAATGAAGAGTTCATGCGAACCTCCATGTACAGTTTTTAATGCTGAGACACCTATATCATATGCGTAATAAAGACTTACTCGCTCTCCGAAGTAATACCCAATAAATGGCACAACCGAATCTATAGATAAGCTATTATAACCTCTGAACGAGGCTCCAAATACAATATTGTCATCAAAAGAAACTTTCACACCTGCATCTAGTTGGCTCTGCGACAAAACAGACTTAAGCAAAATACTCGGTGTTAATTCCATACGCCTGCCCATTTCAAATGAGTTAGACACAAACAAATAATATGCTCTTCCAGAAACTACATTCAGACCATCTAGTACCTTAGCACCTTCTGAAATATTCAATATAGATAAGCCAGCAGAAAAATCATTGCTCACGTACATTAGACCAAAATCTGTATTGTAGTTACTCCCCTGCATGTTTCCTGAAGAGAAAAGCGCATCTTGGTGATTCGGAATATTACCTTCATAAACACCTCCTGGGGTCCGAATCAAATTACCATCAATGGAGAAATCCTGCCAATAGGCGGTAAAACCCATCCGAATGCTTGAGTTGCGATTCAAAAAATAATTGTAGGCATACGAAAGACCAATACGATTTCCTCTAGTAGAACCTAATTGTTCCTGCTCAAAAAATAAACCAATTCCGCCAGATAAAGGCTCGGCGCCCATTTGAACATTTACATGTTGACTGACTGGCGACCCTGCCAATCCACTCCATTGATTCCGAATACCTCCAGACAGAATTACATGCTCATCTAACCCAGTTGCTGCAGGATTAAATGCTGCTGGATTCAAGGCATATAGACTGTATTGTTGAGTATTTTGTCCCAACATCAAGAAAGGCAAAAGAAAAAGAAAAGCAGTTGGAAGTATAAGTCTAACCATGTGGTTTTTTATTTTTATCTATATATGTAATTGAAATTTAAAAATTATAATTGCCCAAATACCTCACCTTTAACAACTTAATTCCACCAATGGACTCCCAATCTAAATTAAATACGTTTTGAGTACCATCCTTTAACTCCATTCAGACAATAAACGACAAATAAGCTATTTAGTTTAGACTTCGCAATAAATTTCGCAAAAGCCTATGTTTAGATATCGCCCTACCTTTCAAAATCCTTCTAAGTTGATCTTCGAATGCAAAAACCAACCCTTTATTAAGGATTATACTAAATCCCAATTGCTGATATGCATCAGATTTTGCAAGTATAAGGCTTTCAATATATGCTCTTTTTTCATTTGATATATAAAATTCACCCGAAATCCATCTTAAAAAAGTGTTTAAGCTGATTTGATACTTATCAACAAAATTAGCAGCCCCACTTTTACCATAAACACTAAATAGAGCATCCTGCTTAGTAGCCACAAAATTCATTTCCAATTGTTCGGTCCATATATCGATCAAATATGCTGGAATGCCGCAAGAACTGTCTACAAAAAAAACGGCTGATTTATCTAAGGCTGGATCATCAGTTCTTAAAGCTTGCGAATGCCTATCATATAATATTCTATTTTCGTATCCGACATCCAATAATCGCATAGCACTCCTCAATTCATCCCCTTCAATGATTCCTTCTTTTTTTTCCACCTTCAATTGATATAATCGCTGCCTGAGGACCCCATCAATATTCAAAACCGAACAGCGCCTTGCAAAATTCAGATAGGATGCAGTTGCAAACTTTGTTCTAATCTTCTTTAATCGAGGACCTGCAACTAATAAGTCATAAGGATGAAAATTCAAGCCTCGTATATCAAGGGTTTCCAATCTTTCAAATTGAAAGACTTCCTTTGGAATGTGCAAAAGCTTTGTTTGAAAAAGATCAAGCTTCTTCAAGTAATTCGACTTTTGATCACCTAAATTTAATGCTACTAGAGGATTCTTTGAGAGGTCGAGGGATTCCAAAAAAGGCTTAGTCCAAATAAGTGCTGGCAAATGCGTAAAACAATTTGAGCTGAGATCAAGCCGCTTCAATAAGCGTAAAGTAGAAAATGAATCAGGCAAATCAATAAGCTTGTTTTCTCCGAGAAAAAGCGCTCGTAACAAAACCATGCCTTCAAAAAGTGAATGCTCAAGAGCCTGAATTTTATTATTTCCCAAATCTAATTCTTGCAGTTCTGGAAACTTCTTATCAGCACCTTGAATAGAATCCACCTTGTTATTGGATAAATTTAATTTCCGAATTGATGAGATATGCCTATTGGAAAAGGAAAGCTTAGTAAGCTTATTGAAAGAAAGGTCTAAATCATGAAGTGTAGGAATATGAAACACAGCCTCAGGAATTCTTTTCAATCGATTATTACTGAGGTTTAAGCTACGAAGATTGGGTAGCTTAAATATGGCTGCTGGAATTTGATTAATCCCCAAGCCAGAAAGATCTAAGAACTTTGTATTGTCATCAAAAATCAACTTAGGATTCTGTCTTTCCATGTGTAACGCTTTGCACGCATTGCTAATATCCCTGCCCCTACAATATAAATAATATGTAGACATTGAACTAGCAAATACGAACCCCGCTTTATTTTTTGGCCATATTTTTTTGTCATAATGGTCAAATACATAAAATCAATGAAAGTCCTGCAAATCATAAACACTACAAAAGCGCTAAGAAAAGAACTATCCATTAATGCTAACAGACCAAGTAAAACAATGAAGACGCTAAACCCAAAAGCTAGCCCGATATGATACAAGATATTTTTATTGGTATAGGCTGATGTTTTACCTGCCCAACGAATACGCTGTTGAAAAAATCCTTTCCAACTTAATTCAGGATTCGTAATAACCTCTGCCTCTACCTGGTCATTAAAGTCAACGCTGCCTTTATGCAGCATAGAAAATTGACTAATCAACCACATATCATCAGCTGCTGACCATTTTTCACTACCCTCAAATCCACCTACCTCATAAAAAGATTTCCGTCTAAAGGCCAAATTTGCACCGTTTGCCATAGCAAAATCAAGCCCACGGTGACCAGCGCTAGTCATACCCATTACGCCTATCATATCCAAGAATTGTAGTTCTTGCAGTGGACTTCCAGTAGAGGCTATTCTAACAGGACCACAGCAGGCAACTACATGTGCAGGTATTTCTCTTTCAAAAAAACTTAACAGCCAGTTTTCTCCTACTGTGCAGTCTGCATCCGAACATATAATCCACGGCGTATCAGCCTGATTTATTGCTGCATTCAAGGCTTCAATCTTACCCTCAGATCTCTCTGGCAAACTTAAAAAGCTAAAGTTTTCTTTTAGATTATTGACATGCTTCTCAAAGTCATCAGAAGAATGGTCGTTAATCAAAATTACCTGATAACGATCCTTTGGATAATTTTGATTCTCGAGAGAACGAATCCGCTCTTGGAGATTTGATGCTTCGTTCCTGAAGGGAATCACTACAGTTACTTGTGGTAAGTCAACCACAGAAGGTTCTTCTTCTTTTCTCCTATTCAATCGTAGATAGCTCCAGATGTTCCTTGCATATAAGCATGCAAGAACAAGACCTGAAATCCATGCGAAGGTCAGCAAACTATTTCTTATTTAATCTTGGAAGTTCAATTGGATCTTCAAGCTCCTCAAATTCAATATAGTCACCCTCAAGATCCTGCTGAGCAGCTCTTTTGCTTTTACCCATTCTGTAATTCATAAGGGATCTAGCAAATAGAAAAGCAAAAACAAATGGGAAGGCTAGTCCACACATAAGCGTAACAAATACACCTCCTATTACATTGACCTTAAATTGCTTACCTAACCATTTAAAGAAATTGATTGGCACCTTTTTGTCCAATAAAAAAGAAGCTAAGAAAAGAAAAGGCGCAATAACACTTAAAAGCTTCCACAAGCCGCTTATAATGAACCAAGTCAAGGCAGCAAAAAGAACAAATACTAAAAGACCTGTAAGTGGATTAACTTTAAAAATTCTATTTGTCATTATTGTAATTTCTACGTTTGTTTAGTAAAAATACGAATTAGAAGGCTTAAAAGTTTAATGATTTAGACCAGCTTAGTCTTTAACGGCTTTATTGAGCATAATTAATCGATAAAGCTATTTTGTTGCAAGAAATTGCATGTCATGCAATTTCTTAAAATAGCCATCCTCTATCTTAAGCAGTTCATCATAATTCCCATTCTCAACAATTCGACCTCTGTCCATAACTAATACCCGATCAGCATTACGAATTGTAGAGAGTCTATGCGCTATAACAATAGACGTTCGCTTTGCAATCAACTTCTCTATAGCGTATTGTATGATTTCTTCTGATTCTGGATCAATAGATGAAGTAGCCTCATCAAGGATAAGAATATTTGGATCGTAGACTAATGCCCTAACGAAAGAAACCAATTGGCGCTGACCCATAGAAAGTGTTGCTCCCCGCTCTTGTACTGCATAAGAATATGCACCTGGAAGTCGCTCAATAAACTCATGTGCACCAATCATCTTAGCCGCCTCAATAACTGTCTCCTCTTCAATTGCTGGATTTCTGAGGGTAATATTCTCAAGTATAGTCCCGGAGAATAAAAAGACATCCTGAAGTACGACTGCCATTTTTGATCGCAGAGCACTCAGTTCATATGATTTTATGTCCTGACCATCTATTAGAATCTGTCCCCCATTAATTTCATAAAACCTAGACAATAGATTAATGATAGTAGACTTACCTGATCCTGTACTTCCTACTATTGCAAGGGTCTGATTGGGCTCCAAATCGAAGGTCACATCATTTAGTACATAATTTTTATCGTCATAGGCAAAATCAACCGCTTTAAATTCAACTTTTCCCTTTAAGCGATCTGTTTTAAAACTTCCATTATTTTCAATCTCTTCATTATTATCAAGAACATCGAATACGCGTTCTGCTGCAATAAGTCCCATTTGAAGTGTATTGAACTTATCTGCAAGCATTCGAATAGGTCGATACAGCATATTCAAATAAATTGGAAAAGCAACCAACATACCTGGACTTACAAGTCCCTGTAAACTACTCTTTGCACCCCACCAAACCATTAGACCTAAAGACAGCGCAGATATAATCTCCACCACCGGAAAGAAAATAGCATAATAAAATATCGAATCTAGGTTGGCCTTAGTATAGGATCGATTTATACTTTTAAAAGTTTGCATCTCTCTACCTTCTGCCCCAAATGCCTGAACAATTCGCATACCAGAAATCCGCTCCTGCAAAAAGGCATTCATCTCCGCAATCTTGTTTCTAACTATCGTATATGAGGCTTTCACTTTTTCCTTGAATATATAGGTAGCGTATACAAGGATAGGCATGGTTACCATTATTATTAATGATAATCGCCAAGAGGTAACAAACATGATTGTTAAGACCGTAAATACGGTCAAAAGATCTGAAATTATAGTTATTACTCCTTGAGTGAAAATAGAGTTGATTGTCTCAATATCGTTAATCACTCGGGTTGTCGATTTTCCAATAGGAGTAGTATCAAAATACCTGAGCTTGCGAGAGTTAATATGATTGAAAACTTTGATCCTCAGGTCTCTGATTACCGACTGGCCCAGCAAGTTTATATCGTAAATAAACAGGTACTGAATAATTGAATTCAAAATAAGAACGCCTAAGACTAGAATAAGAATGCGAGTCATACCTTGGAGATCATATTGAAAAATATAATCATCCACCATAACTTTTATCAAGTAAGGACGGACCGTTGTAAGAACGGCAAGCAGAATAGCAAAACTAAATGCTACCAAAAAGAGTGACTTATAAGGTAGCGCCTCCCTTAAGACACGCTTTAATAGTTTAAAGTCTATGCTGCTTTTCTTTTCCATAAGTGTGTTTCATAACTCTGGTTCTCAGTCAGAGCCCTCAAAGATAGATTTATTTGATAATAATCCACATCTGTATATTTGACAATTAGAAGTTTTGTTCCTCTATTATTTTGGTACAATTAGTCCTTCGTCCGCAAATGAAAAATAATGCTCGTCCGAAAGGATTAGATGATCTAAGACTACGATATCTAAAAAATCGCCAGCCAATCTTAATTTTTCGGTCAACTTTATATCAGCTTGAGAAGGCTTTAGATTGCCACTAGGATGATTGTGTGCAAAAATTACGGACGATGCAGAAAACTGTAGTAATTTTAAAAAAACTAACTTTGAATCGACTACCGTACCTGACACGCCTCCACTAGAAATCCTATGGAGTCCAATCAAATGATTTGCTCTATTCATGATCATAATCCAAAATTCTTCATGCTTCAAACCACTCAGTCTTGATCGAATTAATCGAAATGCATCGGAGCTACTACAGATCATATCTTTTGATTCATCCGAGCCTAAACCACGATTAACAAGCTCAAGTGTAGCTAGTAAGCGATCTGCCTTTTCAAAAGACAATCCTAGTTCTTTAAAGTTTTCGATTGGTACATTATTTAGCACCCTTATGTCCCCGTTACACACTTTCATAAGATCTGAGATAAGATTAGAGGATTCTATTTCATGTTCATCCAAAATTAAAGACAGCAGTTGATCTAAACTTAGTGTTCGGGGGTCCATTTTCAGTAATCTTGGAGCTTTTGTTTCGAACCATTCTAAAAATTGACTTTCTGATTTACTCATACTTTTTTTTACATAAGATCTATGTAGAGACTTAAAATAATTGCGAGTATTCAGGACTCTATGAAAATTACTACTCCATATTTGAGCGCATTCCATATCTTTGAGCTATCAAAGTAAAAGATATGATGACGAACCGCAGGGGAAAGTATCCTAAAGAGGAGCATTTAAAGAGTAGGAAAGCTATAGACCTTTTATTTAAGGATGGTGCGCTAATCAAAGCGTTTCCTCTCCGTGTAATTTATAAGTATGTAGACCGTGAATCGCCTGATGAACTTATAAAAGCTGGAGTTTCCGTATCCAAAAGAAAATTTAAAAGAGCCGTAGACCGAAATCGAGTTAAGCGGCTTATGCGAGAAGCACTTCGGTATCAAAAAACTCTATTTCAAGAAAGTTGGGAGAAAGATGGGAAAACCTTTGTTGTATTCTTTATCTATGTTAGCAATGAAATGCTAAGCATAAATAAGTTAGATCAAGCGTTTGCTAAATGCTTCAAAAAGCTACATCTTTCTAGAGAGGAACAAACCAAATAAGTCCCAAGGGACTACATTTATTAAAACAATGATATGCAATTAAGAAACCTTATACTATCTGCGCTATTAATAATTCCCTTTTGTACACAGGCCCAATTATTTGTAAAAATGGAACGCCTGGGTTCTCCCGATGGAAAGAGAATTTATCCTGGCCATGAACTGGTCTTTAAAATTGCAGGCGATGAGGAATGGAGAGTTTCTGAACTCATTGAGATCATTCCAGAGTCAGATATTTTGGTGTTCGCTGACCAAGCATATTCTATTTCAGAAATCAAATTAGTACGAGAAGATAGCAGATCCTCTTGGTCTGCACCTCTGGGAAATGGGCTTTTTACATTTGGAGTCAGTTGGTCTTTCTATGCAGGAGCAGCCTCCATTTTTGATGAAACCTTTACCTATTCAAAGCGAGATGCAATAATTGGAGGTAGCACAATCTTAGCAGGACTTGGAATAAGAAGACTCTTCCGCTACAAGACGCTTGATATTGGAAAAAAATACAAGCTAAGGATTATCGATATGCGCCTCTAAATCTTTTCTAAAAGGTACTTAATTGCCATTTTATAGCCCTGCATACCCATGCCAACTATACAAGCCTCTGCAAGCGGTGCAATAAGACTTTTATGTCGAAATTCTTCTCGCTTGAAAATATTTGAAAGATGGACTTCGATGATAGGTTTATCTACAGATCTAAGCGCATCAGATATCGCGATGGAGGTATGTGAATAAGCACCAGCATTTATAATGAATGCTGAAACCTCCTGTTTTCTTAATTGAATATGATCTATTATGGCTCCTTCATGATTCGACTGAAAGAGCTCAAGTTGTATATCTGGATAATCATTAGCCCAAGAATCCATGGCACTTTGAAAAGTCAAAGTACCATAGATTTCCGGCTCTCTAGTTCCTATTTCATTAAGATTAGGACCATTTATTATACAAATTCGCATATTTTCTAATTAGCCATGGAGCTTAAGAATGAAATTCGAACCAATTTAATTTCTTCCAGTGTAATGTCATCATCTGAAAGGGCATCTACAGCCTTGTCCAAATTATCACTTTCTGCTTCCATGAAGTAATCTGTAATATCCTCATTAGAATATTCATCTACATTCTCTTCAATGTAATAGTTGATATCTAAACGAGTACCCGCATTAACAATCACATACATCTCTTCCAGCAATTCTTCCATTGATAATGCATTTCCATCTGCAATATCATATAATGGAATCTTTTTGTCAATAGACTGAATAATATTGACCTTGTTTTTAGACTTATTGGCTACCTGCTTTACAACAAAATCATCCGGACGCATAATGTCGTTATCAGATACGTACTTGGATATAAGGTCAAGGAATTTACCGCCATAACGAATAGCTTTACCTTTACTCACACCAGATATGTTAGCAAGATCATCTTCTGTGACAGGATAATTTGTAGCCATCTCAATAAGTGAAGGATCTTGGAAGATAACAAATGGAGGAAGATCTTTTTGCTTAGAAATCTCCTTTCTTAATGCCTTCAACAAAACCAAAAGATTCTTATCAAGGACAGACTCTTTGCTAGTGTCCTCTATGTCAAAATTACTTGTCAATTTTGTAAAATCCTGATTGATTGGAATTTCTTGTGCAAATGGTTGCTTGATATAAGAACGCCCAGCATCTGTCAGCTTTATAATCCCATACTCCTCAATCTCCTTTTTAGCTAAGCCATTCAATAAGGCATGACTAAATACAGATGTCCAAAAGATTGGCTCTCTATCTTTACCTGATCCAAAAGTCGGTAATTTAGAAAAACCGTAATCCAATATATCCTTTGACTTGTTGCCCAAAACAAAATCTACTAGCGTCTTTATTTTGAATTCCTCTCTAAGGTCTGCTACTACCTGCAAGGCAGTCTGCAACTCCGTTTCCACGGATACCTTTTCACGAGGTGATTTACAATTATCACACATTTGATTACAAGATTCCTTATCGAACTTTTCACCGAAATAATTCAGTAAATAAGTTCTTCTGCAGGCAGATGTTTCTGAGTATCCAATAACTTCTTGTAGTAATTGAGCACCCATTTCTCGCTCTGCAACAGGTTTATCTCTAAGGAATTTTTCTAATTTTTGTATATCCTTGTAGGCGTAGTATGAAATACAAGTTGAAGGTATACCATCTCTTCCCGCACGGCCAGTTTCTTGATAATAATTCTCAATACTCTTAGGAATATCGTAATGAATTACAAAACGAACATCTGGCTTATCAATCCCCATTCCAAAAGCAATAGTAGCCACGATTACATCCACTTCTTCCATCAAGAAATCATCCTGTGCCTTATTTCTAGTCTTTGCATCAAGACCTGCATGATAAGGTGCAGCTTTGATACCGTTCACATTCAAAAGATCAGAAATCTCTTTAGTAGACTTTCTTGACTGAACATATATAATTCCAGACTTCCCTTCGAATTGTTTGATTTGCTGAACGATGTTCTTAAAAACATTCTCCTTCTTACCCTTGGGCCTTATCTCATAAAACAAATTGGTCCGATTAAATGAAGAACTGAAATGCCTCGCATTCTTCATGCTCAGGTTCTTGATAATATCAGACTGAACTTTAGGAGTAGCCGTTGCCGTAAGTGCAATGATAGCAATGTCTGCAGAGATCTCATTGATCATCATCCTGATCTTTCTGTACTCAGGCCTGAAGTCATGTCCCCATTCTGAGATACAATGCGCTTCATCCACAGCCACCATAGAAATCTTTACAGACTTCAAAAAGTCAATATTTTCTTTCTTCGTCAAGGTTTCAGGTGCTATAAATAGCATTTTAGTCTGCCCAGACTTGATGTCTGCCTTTACTCTATTGATCTGTGTCTTTGTCAGCGAAGAATTCAGAAAATGTGCCACCTCATCATTATTCACATAAGCGCGAACACTGTCCACTTGATTCTTCATCAAGGCAATCAAAGGAGATACTATAATGGCTGTACCATCAAGTATCATCGCAGGCAATTGGTAACACAAAGATTTACCACCGCCCGTAGGCATGGTTACGAAAGTGTCATTACCTTCTAAAACAGATTTTATTATTTCTTCTTGCTCTCCCTTAAATTTGTCGAAACCAAAGTTTCTGAGAAGGGATTTGCTAAGGTCAAGTGATTCCAAAACCATAATAATTCAATTTATCTTTAATGCGTTGCCAAAGTCTAAGGCAACACCGGAGATAAATAACTCGGTTATATTTGAACAATTTAAAAGTCAAATTGATCAAAAAATTATAAATTTCGCTTTTGATTATGGAAGGTTAAAATGGTAGCTCTCTTAAATTTGAGCGAATGTACAATTTAACCAACTAAAAATCAATAGATTAGGGTACTACTTTAACATAAGTTTAAAATATACTCTTTCAAAAAGCGTACAAAAATAAAAAAATACACGTGATAATATCAAAAGAAATATTAGAAACTGCTAAAAACACGATTAAAATTGAGCATCAGGCTATTATGCAACTTATCGATGTAATTGATGAAAAGTTTTTAGCCATAGTGGAGCTCATTTACAAATCAAAAGGCAGACTGGTAATAACTGGCATAGGTAAAAGCGCAATTATCGGGCAAAAAATTGTAGCTACCCTAAATTCCACAGGGACAGCTGCCTTGTTTATGCACGCAGCAGATGCCATTCATGGAGACCTAGGTATGATCCGAGATGGGGATATTCTGCTGTGCATTTCAAAAAGCGGAGAAACACCTGAAGTCAAAGCTCTTGTTCCGCTTATCCGCCAACTAAATGCACCACTAATCGCCATGGTATCTAAGAGGGAATCATTTCTTGCAAAACATGCAGACCATATCCTGCACACACCTTTAGATCAAGAGGCAGATCCTAACAACTTGGCCCCTACCACATCTACCACCCTACAACTCGTAATGGGAGATGCACTTGCTACTGCACTGCTTAAAGCAAAAGGATTTTCACCAAAAGATTTTGC
>JAQXAY010000127.1 GCA_029252685.1 Saprospiraceae bacterium
GTACTATAAAGCGTGTAAAAACTAGTACAAATTCATATATTGCAGATATCGTTGTATCAGGTGCTGACTATCATCATACTGAATCTTTATTACCTCAACCATTTAGACAATACAAAGAATCTTATTGGGATAAAAAAGTTTTTGCACCTTCTGCACTACTCTTTTATGTGGGATTCGATTCTAAATTAGATAATGTATCACATCACACTTTGTTTTTTGATACTCCGTTTGATGATCACGCGTACGAAATATATGACAAACCAGGCTGGCCTAAAAAACCACTATTTTATGCAAGTTTTCCTAGCATAACAGATGGAACAGCCGCACCTGATGGCAAAGAAGCAGGAATATTTCTTATTCCAATTGCTCCAGACCTCGAAGATACCCCAGAAGTTAGAGAAGAATATTACGAAAAGATTATGACAAGGTTTGAAACCTTGACGAATCAAAAGATTAAAGATAAAGTACTCTTCAAGGAATCTTACTGTGTAAACGATTTCAAAGAAGACTACAATTCATATAAAGGAAATGCATACGGTTTAGCGAACATCTTGCTACAAACTGCATTTTTGAGACCTAAGTTAAAGAGTAAGAAAGTGAAAAACCTTTTCTTTACTGGTCAACTTACTGTACCTGGACCTGGAGTCCCGCCATCATTGATTTCTGGAAAGATTATCAGTGAATTAGTTCACAAACACTTTAAAATTTGAGAATATGAAAAAGATATTTGACGATTCAGCGATTGCATGCAGCAAATTAGTAACAAACAGTTACAGTACTTCTTTTTCATTAGCAGTGAAGATGTTGTATAAAAGCATACAGCCGGCAATATATTCAATTTATGGTTTTGTGCGTTACGCGGATGAGGTAGTTGACACCTTTCATGACTATGATAAAGAGGTACTCCTTGAGGAATTTAAAAATGATTTCTACAAATCATTGGAACGAGGAATTAGTTTAAATCCTATTTTGCATTCTTTCCAACAGGTGGTAATAGATTATAACATTGATCTTAATTTGATCCAAGCCTTCTTAAGGTCTATGAAAATGGATCTTACCAAGTCAAAATATTCAACATACGAGGAATACAAAGCATATATCTATGGATCAGCTGATGTTGTTGGCCTTATGTGCTTAAAAGTATTTGTTAATGGAGATCAAGAGAAGTATGAAGAGTTAAAAGAAAGTGCAATGGCACTTGGTTCTGCATTTCAAAAAGTAAATTTCTTAAGAGATATTAAGCAAGACTTCAATGATCTTGAACGTTCATATTTCCCAGGAGTTGATTTAATCAACCTAGATGAAAGATCAAAAGCAAGAATCATAGAGGAAATAGAAGATGACTTTGCGAAAGCTTATAAAGGAATTCTTAAGTTGCCTAATGAGGCGAAGTTTGGGGTATATACAGCATATGTATACTACAAGAAGTTGCTTTCGAATTTGAAGAAAACAGAGCCGGTAAAAATTGCTCAAACAAGAATAAGAGTTTCAAACCCAATCAAGATCCTCTTGTTAGGAAGATCTTATATTACTTATAAGCTAAACTTACTTTAATGCAAGTTTTTTTCCTCCTTCTCTTTAGTACTTTTAATCTGTCTGGTTCATGTGAAATAGATCAAATCAGAACTACATTTTTTTCTATTGAAGAAGAGTCTCAAGTAACTAATTACATTGAACTTTGTAACGAATCTGATTGCCAAGAATCACAATACTACAAAGCAGTTGCTATAATGTGGAAAGCCTCCTTTACATATTGGCCGCATCAAAAATATGCCTACTTTACTGAAGGCAGAGATATGTTGGAGGAACTCATAAAAACATATCCTGATGATACAGAATTAAGATTTCTGAGGTATATTGTCCAAGTAAATACACCACGGTTCTTAGGCTATTCTAATAATATAGAGAATGATTTGGTCTTCATTAACACTAATCTTAGTGAGGAAGACTATTCTGAAAGCCACAAAGAACTTATTTTAGAAACAATTAATTTTGTAAATAAAAAATAATTCAAATCATGATTTACCTGTTCTATGCAATGATCACGCTAGCGACCTTTGCAATTATGGAAGGTATTACATGGCTTACACATAAGTATGTAATGCATGGTTTCTTATGGTACCTTCACGAAGACCACCATAGACCTGGATATGAAAACTTTTTTGAAAAAAACGATCTATTCTTCGTAATCTTTGCTGCCCCAAGTGCAACACTGATTGTATTTGGAATCACAGAATTAGGTTTAAACTTTAGATTTTTCATGGGGCTAGGGATACTATTTTACGGAATAGCCTATTTCCTTGTCCACGATGTACTGATTCATCAAAGATTTAAGTGGTTCAAGCGTACTAAAAATAAGTACCTCAAAGGGCTTAGAAAGGCTCATAAAGTTCATCATAAGAATATGGCTAAAGAAGAAAGCAAGTGCTTTGGAATGTTATTAGTGCCAAAAAAATTCTTTACGATGTAAAAAAAGCGAATTGGAAAATCCAATTCGCTTTTTTATTGTATAGCTTATTTGCTACATCTTATGCTACAAGTAATGGAGCGATCACCAATGATACAACTGCCATAAGCTTCAGCAAGATATTAAGTGAAGGACCTGATGTATCCTTAAATGGATCACCTACCGTATCACCAACAACTGCCGCTTTATGTGCATCTGATCCCTTGTAAAGGACCTGGTCACCAATATCAACACCTTCCTCAAACATTTTTTTAGCATTATCCCATGCTCCACCAGCGTTTGATTGGAATATAGCCATAAGTACCCCACAAACAGTAACTCCTGCTAATAGCCCTCCTAGCATTTCAGCGCCACCTGCAAATCCGATTGCTACCGGAGAAACAACTGCAATGATACCTGGAAGAATCATTTCACGAATTGAAGCTTTTGTTGAAATCTCAACACACTTGGAATATTCAGCCTTCCCATCTGCCGCATCAAAAGTCGCTTTATCAGCTTCAGACCATTCATCCTGTTCTTTTCCATCGTACTTACGCATTACCTCAAGAGCTGCTTTCAACTCAGGTATATTCTTGAACTGGCGACGTACTTCCTGGATCATATCCATAGCAGCACGACCAACTGCGTTCATACTCAAAGCAGAGAATAAAAATGGAAGCATACCCCCTAATAAGAGACCTGCCATAACAACTGGCTTTGAAATATCAATTGCCTGTATTTGAGCAGTAGTCATAAAGGCAGCAAATAAAGCCAGAGCTGTCAAAGCTGCTGAACCAATCGCAAATCCTTTACCAATTGCTGCTGTTGTGTTACCTACTGCATCCAATTTATCTGTACGCTGACGCACTTCTTTTGGAAGATCTGCCATCTCTGCAATACCACCTGCGTTATCAGATATAGGACCATAAGCATCCACTGCTAATTGAATACCAGTATTTGAAAGCATACCTACCGCTGCAATTGCAATACCATAAAGACCTGCAAAATGATGTGCAACAATAATTGCAATAGCAAGTATTACAATTGGAATCGCTGTGGACATCATACCCACACCAAGACCTGCAATGATATTTGTAGCAGCTCCAGTAACAGATTGTTTTACAATACTCATAACTGGCTTAGTACCTGTACCTGTATAGTATTCCGTAACCATACCAATCAACAAACCTGCTGCAAGACCTGCAATAACCGCGAAGATCACACCTGAAGATTCATAAGTCCCTTCCCCAAAGGTCCAAGACTCTGGCAAGAAGTAATTAACTGCGAATATGGTAAAAGCAATCATAAGACCTGCAGAGATAAATTCACCTCTATTCAATGCCTTTTGTGGATCACCACCTTCCTTTACTTTAACAAGGAATGTACCTATAATTGAAGTTATAATACCCGCTCCAGCAAGTACTAATGGTAGTATTACAGGATTGATCGAATTATCCATTGAACCCATCAAAGCAGCACCAAGTACCATTGTACCGATAATTGACCCTACGTAAGATTCGAAAAGATCTGCTCCCATACCAGCAACATCTCCAACATTATCTCCAACATTATCTGCAATAGTAGCAGGGTTAAGTGGGTGATCCTCTGGAATACCAGCCTCCACTTTACCAACAAGATCAGCTCCTACATCAGCAGCCTTGGTATAAATACCTCCTCCAACTCTTGCAAATAATGCAATAGAAGAAGCACCAAATGAGAAACCAGTTAGAACTGTTATCACTTTATTAACAGCGTCAACAGATTCAAAACCCCACATTTGACTATAAACTACTAATAACGTACCTAGACCTAAAAGGCCCAAACCAACAACACCAAGACCCATAACAGCTCCACCTGCAAAAGCAACCTCAAGCGCTTTAGACAAACTTACTCGAGCAGCATTCGTTGTTCTTACATTTGCTTTAGTAGCAACACGCATACCAATAAAACCTGCTAAAGCAGAACAAATAGCACCAAGGATAAAGGAAACAGCCACTAAGGGAGAAGAATTCTCAGCATCAGCGCTTAAGCCCAAAAGGATTGCAACACAAATAACAAATATACTGAGTACCTTATACTCAGCTTTCAAAAACGACATAGCTCCATCAGCAATGTTGGCGGCAATTCTGCCCATACGTTCTGTACCAACTTCTTGTTTTGAAACCCATGAAGACTTCCAGAAGGTATATAATAGACCGATTATACCTAATACCGGAATTAAGTAGATTAAAGTATCACCCATAATTAAAGATGTTTAGGTTCTTATTTTAGTTAAAAAATAGATAGACTTGATTTCAAGCGACGTACAAGTTAATTAAAATTAATATTAAATTTATTTTCAACCATAATTAATTTTGAACCTATATAAATAGACACATTTTAATTATTGCATAATGATTTACATCCAATATATTTTTTTCTCAAGCGAACCAATCTCCCTATCTTTATCTATTAACGCATCAACTTTACCCATATATATTAATCCAAGGCACCTTTCCCCTGCTTTTAAGTCCAAAAATGAAACAGCTCGCTGAGTCATTGCAGATGGACTACTCCAATAGCATCCTATTTTTTTACTCGTACAAGCAAGCCAGATATTCTGAACAGCCATAGCAACTGCTGCAATTTCCTCCCACTCAGGTACGCGTTCTTCAGGATCTCTCTGCATGATTACTGATAATACAACACCGCTTTGCATAGGCTTCTTCAAGATCTTGTTATACTTGAATTCAGAAAACCCACCCTGAGTATTTTGCAACTTGTAGTCGTTCGCCAAAAAATCAGCTAAGCGATTCCTAGATTCTTCAGAATGAAAAACACCAAATCTCCAAGGTTCTGTCTTCTTATGACTAGGTGCCCTATTTGCCAAATCAAGTAGTTCTAATAAGACTTCCTTACTTATTGTCTCTTCATTATAGAATTTAGGGTATACTGCCGATCGCTTTTTTATTATCTCTTCAATCATAATTTAATAGGCTTTAAATAATTTTTCCTACTAGGATGTAAAACATTTTTTAGACTAACCTAAAAATAGTTATCTTTACCTTATAAATTTAAGAATAATGAAACAACCTTTGTCCAGTACTGAGGAAAATTATTTAAAAGCTATTTTTAAGATTTGTGAACAATCTGATAAGCCAGCTAGCACAAACGATGTTGCTATTCTATTGAATACCAAAGCAGCCTCTGTCACAGACATGCTTAAGCGCTTATCTGAAAAATCGCTTATTAATTACATCAAATACAAAGGTGTTACCTTAACTGAATCGGGAGAGTCAATAGCAACATCCTTAATAAGAAAGCACAGACTTTGGGAAGTTTTCCTAACTGATAAACTAAATTTTGGCTGGGAAGAAGTCCATGAGATCGCAGAACAGCTTGAACATATAAAATCTGAAGAGCTTACGATTAGGTTGGAAGAATTTTTGGATCATCCAAAATTCGACCCACATGGTGATCCTATACCTGATCGCGAAGGAAAGTTTCAATATCGTCAACAAATCTTATTAGCAGATGTTGAAAAAAACATTCCTTTAGTAATTGTTGGAGTGAATGAACATGGCACTGAATTCCTCCAATACCTGGAAAAACTCAATCTCATTCTAGGCTCGAAACTGACAGTAATGGATACTTTCACTTACGACAATAGTCTA